>DWUR01000035.1 GCA_019120635.1 Candidatus Corynebacterium intestinavium
AGGGCTTCGTCGAGGTCGAGACCCCGACCCTGACCCGTTCCACCCCCGAGGGCGCCCGCGACTTCCTGGTCCCCGCGCGCCTCGCCCCGGGCTCCTGGTACGTGCTGCCGCAGTCCCCGCAGCTGTTCAAGCAGCTGCTCATGGTCGGTGGGATCGAGAAGTACTTCCAGCTCGCACGCTGCTACCGCGACGAGGACTTCCGCGCGGATCGCCAGCCCGAGTTCACCCAGCTCGACGTCGAGATGAGCTTCGTGGACCAGGAGGACGTGATCGCCCTGGCCGAGCAGATCCTCGCCGCCGCCTGGGCGAAGGGCGGCCACGAGATCTCCGGCCCCTTCCCGCGCATCACCTACGCCGAGTCGATGCGCCGCTTCGGCTCGGACAAGCCCGATCTGCGCTTCGACCTCGAGCTCGTCGAGATGACCGACTACTTCGCCGACACGCCGTTCCGCGTCTTCCAGGCCCCCTACGTCGGGGCGATCGTGATGGCCGGCGGCGCGTCCCAGCCCCGCCGCCAGCTCGACGCCTGGCAGGAATGGGCCAAGCAGCGCGGCGCGAAGGGCCTCGCCTACGTGCTGGTCCAGGAGGACGGCACCCTCACCGGTCCCGTCTCCAAGAACATCTCCGAGGACGAGAAGGCCGGTCTGCTCGAGAAGACGGGTGCCGCCCCCGGGGACTGCATCTTCTTCGCCGCCGGCGAGCCGAAGAGCTCCCGCGCGCTGCTGGGCGCCGCCCGCGGCGAGATCGCCGAGAGGCTCGGCCTGATCGACGAGGACGCCTTCGCCTTCGTGTGGGTCGTGGACGCGCCGATGTTCGAGCCCGCGGCCGAGGCGCGCGCCGCCGGCGACGTCGCCGTCGGCGGCGGGGCGTGGACCGCCGTGCACCACGCCTTCACCTCGCCCAAGCCCGAGTTCCTCGACACCTTCGACAGCGACCCGGGCTCGGCCCTGGCCTATGCCTACGACATCGTGTGCAACGGCAACGAGATCGGCGGCGGCTCCATCCGTATCCACCAGCGGGACGTCCAGGAGCGAGTGTTCCAGGTCATGGGCATCTCCCAGGAGGAGGCCCGCGAGAAGTTCGGCTTCCTGCTCGACGCCTTCGCCTTCGGCGCTCCGCCACACGGCGGCATCGCGTTCGGTTGGGACCGAATCGTCAGCCTGCTGGGTGGATTCGACTCCATCCGCGACGTGATCGCCTTCCCGAAGTCCGGCGGCGGTGTCGACCCGCTGACGGATGCGCCGAGCGAGATCACCCCAGAGCAGCGCAAGGAGTCCGGCATCGACGCGAAGCCAAAGAAGGCCGCAGCGGCGCAGGCCGGCGCAACCAAGGCCAGCTCCAAGTAGAGCGAAAAGATTAAAGACCAGCTGGGACGGCACACAGTGCCACCCCGTTGGCGATGAGGATGAGTAAACAGGTGTCCGAACACAATCCAGCCCTCTCCGTGGCGGCAGTCGTCGAATCCGCGCAGCGAGTCCTCGCTGCCCGCTTCGGCGGATCGCCGGAACTGAGCAGCCCGGAGAACCTCGGAGGAAACGGGTCCTCCCTGGTTCTGCGCGCTCGGGTTGGGCACAATGACTTCCTCCAGGAACGCACGGTGGTGGTCAAGCAACTGCCGCCGGAGGCCTCGGGGGAGGAGCACTCATCCCTCGGGGACCCGGAGGCTAACCGGTCACGCGGTAGCAGGAGAATCTCCTTCGACCGCACCGGGCTATTCCGCGAGCTCGTGGCTTATCAGTTCACAAACACCCTGGCTGAGGAATCACGGCCAGGCCCCTTGCTGCTGGCGTATGACATCGAGGAACGCCTCCTGATCCTCTCGGACCTTGGTGAAGGCCAGAACTTCGCAGAGGTGCTCACTCAATTGCCGGCCAAGGATCGCCGCACCGCACTGCGGAAGCTGGGGCGCTCACTCGGTCGCATGCACGCAGCTACCGCAGGTAAAGAAGAGTCCTATGACACCCTCTTCCGCCGCCAGTGCCAGAAGCATGGCTACGACTTTAAGGATGTCGCCGACCATCAGCCGAAGATTGAGGACACTATCGCGCTTGGACTGGAGCTGATGGAGGGCAACTCAATCACCATGCACCCGGAGGTCACCCGGTTGGCGAACCTGTCGGCGAAGCGACAGTCGGATGCCACCGCTCGTGCCTTCACCCCATTCGACCTCATGCCGGACAACATCGTCTTGGCGCAGCGGGTGTTCTTCCTCGATTACGAGTGGGCAGGGTTCCGCGATATTGCCTTCGATGCCGCGTGTGTCATGGCCGGTTTCCCACAGGACCTGACGACCCCGGCCCTGAACGATCAGGAGACTGCCGAGTTCCTCGATGCCTGGCGAGCAGAGGTCGTGCACTACTGGCCGGAGTTCCGGGACGACGCCTACGTCAACGAGGTCCTGGTGGCCTCGCTGATCGCGTGGGCCTTCTTCTCTCTGGCGCTCCTGTATTACGGTTCCGATAAGGTTAATGACCTGCGCGAATTCGATATCGAGGTCGATGACTTGAAGAAACTGACGACCGCACAGCTCATCGATCTCGCGACCACCGTGGACGCCATCTTGCGCTTCACGGCGGAGCTGGGCGAGGAGCGTTTCGCTCCCGTCATTGAGCTTGCAGAAAATCTCCTGGCGGCGCTGGCCCCGCTGGGCGCGCACCCGCGGCGACGCGAGGACTAGGTGCGCCGTGGAGGACCTGTTCAGCCAGGCCGAACCCAACCGGTCTGGGGCCGGTGCTGCGGAGGCGGAAGCATATTTCCACCCGGGTTCGCATGCGCCGTTGGCGGTCCGCATGCGACCGCGCAGTCTGGCTGAGGTGGTGGGGCAGGACCACGTGCTGGGGCCGGGAACCCCGCTGCAGCGGCTCATCGACGGGCGCGGCGACTCCTCCGTCATCCTCTTCGGCCCGCCCGGCACGGGCAAAACCACCATCGCCTCCCTGATCTCGGCAGCTTCCGGGCGCCACTTCGTCGCCCTGTCCGCCCTGAATTCGGGGGTCAAGGAGGTCCGCGCTGTCATCGAGGATGCTCGCCGCCGGCTGCTCCACGGAGAGCGCACCGTGCTCTTCATCGACGAGGTGCATCGGTTCTCCAAAACCCAGCAGGACGCCCTGCTCGCTGCCGTGGAGAACCGCACGGTGCTGCTGGTCGCCGCCACAACTGAGAACCCGAGCTTCTCGGTGGTCTCGCCGCTGCTTAGCCGCTCGCTGCTGGTCCAGCTGAAGTCGCTGGATGAAGAAGGAATCAAGTCCGTGCTGCGTCGCGCCATCGCCGATGAGCGGGGATTGGCCGGACAGGTGCAGATCGCCCACGACGCCCTGGGCCAGCTCGCCGCGGTCTCCGGCGGGGACGCCCGACGCAGCCTGACCTATCTCGAGGCCGTCGCCGAGGACGTCCTGCAACAACAGCAGGACGGTGACGAGGCTCCCACGATCACGGTCGCCGACGTCACCCGCTCCACGAATAAGGCGGTGGCCCGTTACGACCGCGACGGTGACCAGCATTACGACGTCACCAGCGCATTCATCAAGTCCATGCGAGGCTCCGACCCGGATGCCGCGCTGCATTACCTCGCCCGGATGCTTGAGGGAGGGGAGGACCCCCGGTTCATTTCCAGGCGCTTGGTTATCGTCGCCTCCGAGGATATCGGCACCGCGGACCCCACCGCCCTGCAGGTCGCAGTCGCGGCGCACCAGGCGGTGAGCTTCATCGGCATGCCCGAGGCCCGAATCACGCTGGCCCATGCCACCGTCCACATGGCTACCGCCCCGAAGAGCAACGCCGCCTACGTCGGTATCAACGAGGCCATCGCCGACATCCGGGCAGGCAAGGGGGCGATCGTTCCCGCCCACCTGCGGGACGGGCACTACAGCGGCGCGAAGGCCCTCGGAAACGCCACCGGCTACCAGTACCCGCACGATGATCCCCGGGGCGTGTTGCGCCAGCAGTACCTGCCGGATGACCTGGCCGAAGTGGAGTATTACCGGCCCACCACTCACGGCCACGAGCGTACGATCCACGGTCGCCTGGACACGCTGCGGGGTATTGTGCGTGGGTCGCGCCCGGGCAAGTAGAATGCCATCTGTAGTTTTAGCTTTCCCCGCGGCACGCAACCCGCAGGAAGCGGTTGGCCCCACCAAGGCCGCCGAGACAACCGAGACAGATTGAGGTAGCACAACCGTGCAGACGCATGAGATTCGCCAGCGCTTCACCGACCATTTCGTGAAAAGCGGTCACACCGAGGTGCCCAGCGCGTCGTTGATCCTCGACGACCCGAACCTGCTCTTCGTCAACGCGGGCATGGTCCCCTTCAAGCCCTACTTCCTGGGACAGGAGACCCCGCCGTTTGGCACCGCCACCTCCATCCAGAAGTGCGTGCGCACCCTCGACATCGACGAGGTCGGCATCACCACCCGCCACAACACCTTCTTCCAGATGGCTGGCAACTTCTCCTTCGGCCAGTACTTCAAGGAAGGCGCGATCAAGAACGCGTGGACGCTGCTGACCAACTCCGTCGACGACGGTGGCCTCGGTATGGACCCGGATCGCCTCTGGGTCACCGTCTACGAGGACGACGACGAAGCTGCGCAGCTGTGGCACGACCTCGTTGGTCTCCCTACCGAGCGCATCCAGCGCCTCGGGATGGAGGATAACTACTGGCACATGGGCGTGCCCGGTCCGTGTGGTCCGTGCTCCGAGATCTACTACGACCGCGGTCCGGCTTATGGCGCGGACGGTGGCCCGGCGGTGGACGATAGCCGATTCATCGAGATCTGGAACCTGGTGTTCATGGAGTTCGAGCGTGGCGAAACCAAGCCCGACGGCAGCTTCGACATCGTGGGCAACCTGCCGAAGAAGAACATCGATACCGGCATGGGCGTGGAGCGCCTCGCATTCCTGCTGCAGGGCGTGGATAACGTCTACGAGACCGACCTGCTGCGCCCGGTGATCGACACCGCAGAGAAGCTGACCGGCACTCGCTACGGCTCGGAGGACAAGGGCGATATCCGCTTCCGTGTCATCGCCGACCACAGCCGTACCGCGCTGATGCTCATCCTCGACGGCGTGACCCCAGGCAACGAGGGGCGTGGCTACATCCTGCGCCGCCTGATCCGCCGCATCATTCGCTCCGCCCGACTGCTGGGTGCTCAGGGCCCTGTCATCGAGCAGCTCCTGGACACCGTCCGCGAGGCGATGACCCCGTCCTACCCGGAGATCGCGGAGAACTGGGAGCGCATCCGCTCCGTGGGCGTGACCGAGGAGAAGGCCTTCCTGAAGACCCTCGAGTCCGGTTCCCAGCTTTTCGAGCAGTTCCTCACGGAGGCCCGCAACAGCGGCGCTACCGTGGTTCCGGGCGAGGTCGCCTTCTCGCTGCACGACACCCACGGCTTCCCGATCGATCTGACCCGCGAAATGGCCGAGGAGGCCTCGCTGACGGTCGACGAGGAGGGCTTCCACGAGCTGATGGCCGAACAGAAGGCCCGCGCCAAGGCTGATAACGCCGCCAAGAAGCACGTTCACGCGGACCTGAGCGTCTACCGCGCGTTCATCGATTCCCACCCGACCCACTTCACCGGCTACGAGAACACGGTGGACGAGGGCAAGGTTCTGGGCCTGGTCGTCGACGGCCAGCTCGCCGACCGTGCGGCCGCCGGCCAGCACGCCCAGGTCATCCTGGACCAGACCCCGTTCTACGCCGAGTCGGGTGGCCAGATGGCCGACCGTGGCACCCTCCGCGGCCCGGGTGGCCTGGCTAAGGTCGTGGACGTCCAAAAGATCGCCAAGAAGGTCTGGGCGCACCAGATCGAGGTCACCGAGGGAGAGCTCGCCATCGGAGAGCTCCTCGAGGCCCGCGTCGACCAGAAGTGGCGCCACCAGGCCCGCCAGGCGCACTCCGGTACCCACCTGATTCACGCCGCGCTGCGCGAGGTGCTGGGGCCGACAGCCGTGCAAGCCGGTTCCATGAACAAGCCCGGCTACCTGCGCTTCGACTTCTCCTACGGGGATCAGCTAACTGAGAAGCAGCTGCAGCAGATCGAGGAGATCGCGAACTCCGCGGTGGACACCGACTACCAGGTCAACACCATCGAAACCTCCCTGGAGGAGGCCAAGGCAATGGGTGCGATGGCGCTGTTCGGCGAGAACTACGACAACCAGGTTCGTGTCGTCGAGATCGGCGGACCATTCTCGATGGAGCTGTGCGGCGGTATCCACGTGGACCACTCCTCCCAGATTGGCCCGATCAGCGTGCTTGGTGAGTCCTCCGTGGGCTCCGGCGTGCGCCGCATTGAGGCTTACACCGGAATGGATTCCTTCCGCCACCTCGCCGCTGACCGTTCCCTGGTCGCGAACCTCGCGGCGAATTTCAAGGCCACCAGCGAGGAGATCCCGGAGCGCATCGACGCGCTAACCGCCAAGCTCAAGGCCGCAGAGAAGCAGGTCCAGCAGCTGCGTGCCCAGCAGCTGGCAGCCCAGGTCGGCAGCATCGTGGACAGCGCCGCGGATGTGTCCGGCGTGAAGGTGCTGACCCAGAATCTCGGGGAGGGCCTGGGTGCGAAGGACCTGCGCTCGGTGGCGCAGGACGCCATCGCCCGCTTCAACTCCGAGGCGGCGGTCGTGCTCTTCACTGCCCAGGACGGGGATAAGGTTCCGTTTGTGGCCGCGGCGAACCCGCAGGCTGTCGAGCGTGGCCTCAAGGCCGGAGACCTGGTCAAGGCATTCGGCGCCGAGGTTGGTGGCCGCGGTGGCGGTAAGCCAGCCCTGGCGCAGGGCTCCGGTTCTGATGCTTCCGGCATCGACGCCGGCCTGGCCACCGTTCAGCGCCTCGTGAACGAGACGCTGAGCTAGTCCGCGAGGTCGATCGTCGATGGCATCCGATTTTGCCCGCGAGGAGATTACTCCGGACCGTCCCGACCCGGAGACCGATCCGGGGCGGGGGCGGCGACTGGCTCTCGATGTCGGCAGTGTGCGGATCGGCGTTGCCCTGAGCGACCCGGATGGGATCCTGGCCTCTCCGCTGGAGACAGTCGCCGCCACCGTCGACGGCTCCGATGTGTCGCGCGTCGTGGAACTGATCGCGGAGAACTTCGTCGTGGAGGTCGTCGTCGGTCTTCCGGTGGCGCTGCGCGGCAACCACACCGCGAGCACCGCGGCAGCCCTCGACTTCTACGAGGACCTGAGCGAAGAGCTGCCCGACCTCCCGATACGGCTCGTCGACGAACGCATGTCCACCATGGCAGCCACCCAGGCCTTCCAGGCCTCCGGGGTGAGCGCCAAGAAGGGTCGGAAGCGGATTGACCAAGCCGCGGCAGTGCACATTCTGCAGGGGTGGCTCGACGCCCGTCGGCGCGTCATGTCGTAATCGAATCGTGATCATGGAATAATGTCCGATGATCGATCCACGATCATCGGATGCATCGCTGTCCTATAGCGATGCCTCGCGTTGCCTTCACGCTCTTGAGCGTGGCCGCGCGTTCCGTAGCACCTGAGATCCGAAAGGCATAGTTGCATGACCCTGAAGCGGAGTATGCAACCGAAGTACCGGCGCCGCCGTCAACTGGCAGTCGCGCTGGCTTTGGCGCTCACCCTCTTGTTGGTGGGCATCTCCGGGTACGTCTGGTACCAGCGGTCCGTCGTCGGCCAGCGCGACTACGAGGGTGCGGGCAACGGAACTGTCGTGATGGTCAAGGTCGGTGAGGGGGACAGTCTGTCTTCCATCGCCCCGACCCTGGTGGAGGAGAAGATTGTCGGCTCCCGACGGGCACTGATGCGGGAGGCCGAGGCCCGCGAGGCGAGCCTGCAGACCGGCTACTACCCGCTCCAGGAGAAGATGTCGGCCTCCGCCGCGCTGGACGCTCTGACGGACGACGCCAACCGCCGCGGCGTCGTCGATATTCCGACTGGCCTGACGCTGGAGGACGTCACGGTCGTGGGCGGGAAGACGCGCGAGGGAATCTACTCGCTGATCTCCGCCCAGACCTGCTCGAGCGAGGATGAGTGCATTTCCTCCGATGCGTTGCGCGAAGCCGTGGTCAGCTCCACCCCGGAGGAGTTGGAGGTGCCGCAGTGGGCGAAGGGAGCGGTCGCGGAACGCACCGACGATCCGCGCCGCATCGAGGGGCTGATCTCCCCGGGCGTGCACCTTTTCGACCCGACCTCGACCCCGCAGGAGATCATGCGCGAGCTGATCAGCAACTCTGCGGCGGAATACGAGGCGACGGGGCTACTCAGCGCCGCGGAGGCCGTGGGGCTAAGCCCTTATGAGATGATCACGGCCGCCTCCCTGGTGGAGCGCGAGGCACCTGCCGGGGACTTCGACAAGGTCGCTCGCGTGATCCTCAACCGACTCAAGGAAGACCAGCGCCTGGAGTTCGACTCCACGGTGAACTATGACGTCGCCGAGCAGGAGGTCGCCACGACGGATAGCGACCGCGCCCGCCGCACTCCATGGAACACCTACGCGAAGAAGGGGCTGCCGGAGACCCCGATCGCCTCGGCGGGTATTCAGGCGCTGCAGGCGATGGAACACCCCGCCGAGGGCGATTGGCTCTACTTCGTCACCATCAACAAGGATGGCGAGACCGTGTTCAACCGGGACTTCGATGCCCACGAGGCCGCGATCGAGAAGGCACGCGCCAACGGCGTGCTGGACTCGGCCCGCTAAGCAATAAGCCAGGAGGAAGAGGAAGCCGATGTCGGAAAACCAGGATGCCCAGCTATCTACCGGCGGTGACCCTCGCCCCACTGCGGATTCGACGGGCGCGAGCGTCCTCAGCCCCGAGGAATTCGTCGCGCTGAGCGGCCCCCGCTGCGCGGTCCTGGGCAGCCCGGTCTCGCATTCGCTGTCGCCGGTGATCCACAAGGCCGGCTACCGCGCCACGGGTCTGGATCTGGATTACTACCGCGTGGAGGCGCCAGAGGCCCGGGACATCCGGGTGATCGTTCAGGCACAGGACCCGGACATCCGCGGCCTGTCTGTCACCATGCCGGGGAAGGGCGCAGCACTCGAGCTGGCGGGGCTGGCGACGAAGCGGGCCGAGGACATCGGCTCCGCCAACACGCTGGTGCCGCAGGAGGGTGGCCGCTGGCTCGCGGATAACACCGACGTCGACGGGCTCACCGCCTGCCTGGACGCGGTGGCAGCCGAGCTCACCGAGCGCGATCCGGAACGAGGCACACCCTTCGCCGGTCAGACCGCCATCATCGTCGGTAACGGCGGCACCGCCCGCCCCGCCGTCGCAGCCGCAGCAGCTGCCGGCTTCGCCGAGATTAACGTGGTCGCCCGTTCGGAGCGTGCTCTGAACCTGCAGGCACTCACCGAGTCGCTCGGCATGGAGTTTTCCTGGACCCGGTTCGACGCCCCGGAGCTAGGCCACGTGTGTGGCCAGGCTGCAGCGCTGATTTCGACGGTCCCGGAGGACGTCGCTGCGGAGTACGTGGATGAGTTCTGTCGCGCTGAGTCTGTCATCGACGTGATCTACGATCCCTACCCGACCGCGCTGTTGGCTCAGGCCAAGCAGCAGGGGCTGCCAGTCTCCGATGGCCTGCAGATGCTCGCTGGCCAGGCGGAGGAGCAGTTCCGGCTGTTCACCGGCCAGCAGGCTCCCGAGGGACTATTCTTGGCCGAACTGCACCAGCACCTGGCGCTGGACTAAACCAGAGCCTTATCTTCTACGCGCAGGCGGGGAAAGAGATTCCTGCGCGGGGAAGCAGGGGGCTCTTTGGGCAGGGGAGAAGACTGCAGGGGAGCAGAATTAAGGGGGAGCCAGTCGGTGATGTGCGCTGTGCTTGTCACGCTTGGCGTGGCAGTGGCTTACCTGGCGGTCGTGGATTGGCGGCATCGTCGCATCCCCAACGTCGTGGTGCTCCCCAGCATCCTGTGCGCGGTTGTCGCGGCGTGTGTCTGGCAGCCTGCAGCACTCGTTGGTGGCGCGGTGTGGTGGCTACTGTTCAGCTTCTTCCGCCAACGCTCTGTAAAGAACCGCCGCGAGGGGAGCGGAGCTCCTGGCCAGTACTTCGGGGGCGGGGACGCCAAGCTCGCGGCGTTGTGTGGCATCCTTGCCGCCTGGCACGGATTGGGGTGGGTGTTGCTCGCCATCGGCACTTCCGGTGTGCTCACGACCGGACGGATACTGATCCAGGATCGGGGCAGAAAGACTCCACCCCAGCGGGCTGTTGCCATGGGACCGGCCATGGTTCTGGGTACGCTGCTGGCCTTCGCGGTGTCCTTATAAAAGTTCAATGGCTTAGTCGTAGACCTAGCGGGATGCTCCGCCACCGGCGCCAACAGGGTGAGGAATAAGCGCAACTAGCCTCGTGTTGTGTGGTGCATGACTACACTCTTCGACTCACTTGAATTGGGACGACTAACCCTGCCAAATCGCGTGACCATGGCACCTTTGACCCGCTCACGGGCAGGTCGCGACGGCGTCCCTACGTCCCTGCATGAGACGTACTATTCACAGCGCGCTTCCATGGGGCTTATCGTGACGGAGGGGGTATTCCCCGCAGTGACTAGCCGCGCTTTCCCCGGCCAGCCCGGTATTGAAACGCCGGAGCAGATTCTCGGCTGGCGGCGTGTGGCCGATTCCGTACACGCAGCCGGCGGGCGCATTTTCATGCAGGTGATGAATGGCGGGCGTTTGTCCCATGCCAGCCTGCTCGAAGGGGCTGAGCCGGTGGCGCCCTCTGCGTTGGCATCGGGCACTGCGGTAAGGGATTTCGAATCCCGCAAGGAGTGCCCAGTGCCCCGCGCCCTCGAGATCGAGGAGCTACCGCGCATCGTCGATGAGTTCCGTCAAGCTGCTCGCAATGCCATCGACGCTGGCATGGATGGTGTGGAGCTTCATGGTGCGAACGGTTATCTGCTTCACCAGTTTCTTTCCCCGAGCTCCAATCACCGAGAGGATGCTTACGGCGGAACTCCGGAGAAGCGCTACCGCCTCGTGGAGGAAATACTCACCGCTGTGGCCGAGGAGATCGGGGCCGACCGCGTGGCGTTGCGTCTGTCCCCGCAACACAACATCCAGGGCATTGAGGAAACCGACGCTGCGGATGTGCGTGTCACCTACGGCGGGTTGCTTCGCGCAGTCGCAGACCTTGGTTTGGCCTACGTCTCCTTCCTGCATGCCGAGCCCACCGGTGAGCTCATTACTGAGTTGAGCGCCGAAGCCCGTTCTAACGGGCGTACGCGTGTCATCCTGAATTCGGGGTTTGGACAGGTGACTCGGCGCGCGGAAGCCGAGGACCTGGTGCAGCACGGTGATGCGGTGGCCGTGGGCCGGTTGGCCATCTCCAACCCGGACCTCGTTCGCCGCTGGCAGGAGGAACTTTCCGTCACCGCGCCGGATGAGACCACGTTCTACACAGGAGGAGAGCACGGCTACACCGATTACCCGTTCTATACGGTTAGCTCGTAGGCACTGCTCGCTGAGATCACGCGCTCCAAGGCGCGTAGAGTGCATTCGTCGCAGGATCAGCCTGGGCAGGTGAGCAGTACGCCCGGCGAACCGTTGCGTTACCGCGTTCTGGGCACGCTGCTGGCCTTCGCGGTGTCCTTATAAATGTTCGATGGCTCACATAGTAGACTTGTCGGCATGCTTCGATGGACTACTGCTGGTGAATCCCATGGCCAGGCGCTGATTGCGCTGGTGGAAAACCTCCCCGCTGGGCTGAGCGTGACGCGCGAGGACGTCGCGGAACAGCTCGCTCGCCGTCGCCTCGGCTATGGTCGCGGCGCCCGGATGAAGTTTGAGGCGGACGAGCTGACCTTCGTCTCTGGCGTCCGACACGGGAAGACCCTCGGCAGCCCGGTTGCCGTCATGATTGGCAACACCGAGTGGCCGAAGTGGACCACCATCATGTCCGCCGACCCGGTTGATCTGGAGGACCCGGAGGTGGCCAAGGCAATGGCCTCCGGTCGCGGGGCGAAACTCACCCGCCCGCGCCCGGGCCACGCGGACTTCGCCGGCATGCTGAAGTACGACCACGACGAGGCCCGCCCGATCCTGGAGCGTGCCTCCGCCCGCGAGACCGCTGCCCGCGTCGCCGCCGCCACCTTCGCCCGTGCCCTGCTCCGAGAGGTACTGGGAGTGGAGGTCTTCAGCCACGTCGTCTCGATCGGTCGTAGCGAGCCCTATACCGGCCCCACCCCGAGCTTCTCCGACTTGGAAGCTATCGACGCCTCCCCGGTGCGCGCCTTCGATCAGACCTCGGAGGACGCGATGGTCGAGGAGATCAAGGCTGCGAAGAAGAGTGGCGACACCCTCGGCGGCATCGTGGAGGTCGTGGCCAAGGGCCTGCCGATCGGCTTGGGCTCCCACACGTCCGGTGACGCTCGACTCGACGCACAGCTGGCCTCCGCCGTCATGGGAATCCAGGCCATCAAGGGAGTCGAGATCGGCGACGGCTTCGAGGAGGCCCGCCGCCGCGGCTCCGAAGCCCACGACGAGATGGTGCGCGAGGACGGGGAGATCACCCGCCTGAGCAACCGAGCTGGCGGCATCGAGGGGGGCATGACCAACGGTGAGGATGTCATCGTCCGCGCCGCGATGAAGCCGATCAGCACGGTCCCGCGCGCGCTGCGCACCGTCGACATGGCCACCGGAGAGGCCGCGACCGGCATCCACCAGCGCTCCGACGTCGTCGCCGTCCCCGCAGCAGGAGTCGTCGCCGAGGCGATGGTTGCCCTCGTCCTCGCTCGGGCCACCATCGAGAAGTTCGGCGGCGATTCTCTCGCCGAGATGAAGCGCAACGTGGCCGCCTATCAGCAGCAGGTCGCGGAGCGGCTGGATTTCTAACCAACCCGCGGACAAGGAGGCTTCGCGAAAGATGACTCGACCAGGGCAATCCACACTGGCTGACGCGCAGCACACGGAACCTGGGCAACGGCCTAAGGTCGTGCTCGCTGGGTTGCCGGGCGCGGGTAAATCCACGATGGGCCGGCGCATCGGGCATGCCCTCCACCTACCCGTCATCGATACCGATGAGCTGATCGCCGAACGCTTCAACAAGCCCTGCGGCGACGTGCTGCGGGAGCTCGGCGAGGAGAAATTCCGCGCTGCTGAGGAAGAAGCCGTCGCTCAGGCACTGCAGACCAATGCGGTGGTGTCCCTGGGCGGGGGAGCTGTGAAGAGCGCGAAGACCCGCGAGGCTCTCATGAACCACCAAGTCGTCTACCTCTATGTAGACGTCGCTGAGGGCGTGCGCCGTACCTCCGGGAACAAAACCCGCCCGCTGCTTGACGTCCCCAACCCCGAAGAGGTCTATCAGCGACTCTACGACGAGCGCCACGAGCTCTATGAAGAGGTCGCGAGCTTCCGCATCCGCTCCGGCAACCACGACCCGCAGCGGACAGTGACCGCCATCCTGCAGTACCTCGAAGACGCGGAACAGCTCTAGGCGACCTCACTGGGCCGTTCACCCACGGCACTACCGCCACGGCCGACCACCAAACCACCACAGCAATAGAGAAAGAACGTGACAGCGTGACAACGCCTTACTCCGCGCAGCAGCCCACACCAACGCGCATCGACGTGCGCACCGCTTCGCCGTACCCGGTCCTCATCAGCCGTGGCATCGAGACGATGATTTTGCCGATGCTCGAGGCCACCGAGGGCGCCAGTACCTTCCTGATCATCCACCAGCCGGCCCTGGCTGGGCGCGCAGCCCACGTCGCGAAGTTGCTGGAGGCCGAGGGCAAGGTCGCCGAGCTGTTGGAGATCTCCGACGCCGAGGACGGCAAGACCATTGCATCCGCCGAACTCTGCTGGGATCGCTGCGCGGATGCCGGGCTGACGCGCCAGGACTGCATCATCTCCGTGGGCGGTGGCGCTGCCACCGACCTCGCTGGGTTCATCGCCGCCACCTGGATGCGCGGTATCCGCGTGGCACACGTCCCGACCTCCCTGCTCGGGATGGTCGACGCCGCGGTGGGGGGCAAGACGGGGATCAACACCACCCGGGGTAAGAACCTCGTCGGTGCCTTCCATGAACCGGCTGCGGTCCTCATCGACCTGGACACTCTCAAGGATCTGCCCCGCGAGGAGCTCATCGCGGGCTCTGCGGAGATCATCAAGGCGGGTTTCATCCGTGACGAGCGCATCATCGAGATCTACGAGGAGGACCCGGCCGAGACGTTGAACCCCGCCGGTGAGCTACTCCCGGAGCTGATCGAACGGGCGATCAAGGTCAAGGCAGAGGTGGTGGCCCAGGACCTCAAAGAGTCCTATATCCGGGAGATCCTGAACTACGGGCACACCTTCTGCCACGCGGTCGAGCAGCAGGAGAACTACCGCTGGCGTCACGGTCAGGCCGTGGGCGTGGGCATGATGTTCGAGGCCGAGCTGGCCAAGGCCGCCGGTCTCATCGACCAGGAGCTCGTGGACCGGCACCGGAACATCCTGCGCAGCGTCGGGTTGGCGACGACCTATCAGCACTCCGGTTTCGACACCCTCATTGAGGTTATGGGCCGGGATAAGAAGAATAAGCAAGGCAAGATCCGCTTCGTGGTCCTTGAGGGGCTGGCTAAGCCGACCCGGCTTGAGTCCCCGAGTAGGGAACACCTGGACGCAGCGTGGGAGGCGATTTCGCAGTGACCGCACAGGAACAGCAGCTGACGTTGAGCGTGCTCAACGGCCCGAACCTCAACCGGCTTGGCAAGCGCCAGCCGGAGGTCTACGGGGCGTCGACGCTGGCCGACGTCGAGGCTCTTATCGCCGAGGAGGCAGCACGCCTGGGTGTGGCGGTGGAGTTCTTCCAGAGCAACCACGAAGGGGAGATGCTGGACCGAATCCACGCGGCAGCCGACCAGGGGCACGCGGTGATCATCAACCCGGGCGGCTGGACGCACACTTCTGTGGCGCTGCGCGACGCTCTCGCGGAGGTCGCCGACGGCCAGGGCTTCGTGGAGGTCCACATCTCCAACGTCCATGCCCGCGAACCTTTCCGCCACCACAGCTACCTCAGCCCCATCGCACGTGGCGTGATCGCAGGCCTCGGTATCGAGGGATACCTGGCGGCTCTGCGATACCTCGCGAAGGGCTAGGGCTGCCCCGGCATTTGGGTAGCGCCTGGGCTTGATGCTCCTCGCATAAACCTGCGCCTGCGAGCGTGGAAGCTCAGAGGAGTAGCGTGGGAGAGATTGAGCCCGGCGCGGGGTACACAACGATCGAAGGAGAGCGCGAATGACCCAGACTCAGCGATACGCCGAACGTCGCAACAAGCTTGCCGCACGCCTACAGGAGCGCGACCTGCCGGGGCTGCTGGTGACCGACCTGAAGAACGTTCGCTACCTCACTGGTTTCAGCGGCTCCAACGCGATTTACCTGCAGCGGCCGGACGGCCGGGGAGTGCTCGGCACCGATGGCCGATACGCAACCCAGGTCGAGATCGAGACCGGAAACCCGGAGGACGTCGAGATCCTCATCGACAATAAGCTGCTCGAGCAAGTCCCGGAGCGGGCGCAGGTCACCGGCTTTGCCGTGGAGTCCAGCCTGAGCATCGGCGAAGCGAAGAAGCTTGCCGCGGACGGGCCGCTGCCGGAGGTGGCTGCCGGCATCGTCGAGGAGCTTCGCTTGGTCAAGGACAGCGCGGAGATCGCCGCCCTGGAGGCAGCAGGCGCGCTCGCGGACTCGGTGTGGCAGGAGTTCCTCGACGAGGGCGGCATCCGCGAGGGCCGCACTGAAATCGAGGCCGCAGCGGACCTGGAGTACCGCCTGCGCAAGGCCGGTGCCGAAGCCCTGAGCTTCGATACCATCCTGGCTTCGGGAGTCAACGCCACCAAGCCGCACGCCGGTGTCTCCCGCGACCCGATCGTGCCGGGTCTGGTCACCGTCGACTTCGGCATCTACCTAGACGGTTACGCCTCCGACCAGACACGTACCGTCTGCGTGGGGGAGCCCGACGAGCTCTCCGCCACCCTCTACGACGTCGTCCTGCGCTCCCAGCGGGCTGGTGCCGCGGCCGTTGCCCCGGGAGCCGCTCTGTTCGATATCGATAAGACCTGCCGGGACATCATCACCGATGCGGGCTACGGCGAGTACTTCGTGCACTCGACGGGCCACGGCGTGGGCTTGGACGTCCACGAAGCGCCGTCGGCGAACTCCCGGGTCGACCGATCAGTGACGCTGGCTGAGGGGATGACGCTGACCGTGGAGCCGGGGATCTACATCCCGGGCAAGACCGGCCTGCGCATCGAAAACACCTACGTGGTCACTGCCGATGGTGCCAAGAGCTGCAACGCCTCCAGCACTGATCTGCGCATCGTTTAAGGTGCTAGAATAAGTCGAACGAGAACGCCCGAGACCTCGGGCGTCGACGTGCGCGCAAAAATCTCAACGAGAATAGAGGAGCCTGAACTAGTGGCAACCACTGCAGATTTCAAAAACGGTATGGTTCTGATGATCGACGGCAAGCTGCAACAGATCGTGGAGTTCCAGCACGTCAAGCCAGGTAAGGGCCCGGCGTTTGTGCGCACGAAGCTCAAGGACGTCGTCTCCGGCAAGACCGTGGACAAGACCTTCAACGCAGGTGTGAAGGTGGAACAGGCCACCGTTGACCGCCGCGACATGACCTACCTGTACAACGACGGCTCCGCCTACGTCCTCATGGACGACAAGACCTTCGAGCAGGTCGAGCTGCAGCCGGAGCTCATGGGTGACGGCGCGAAGTTCCTGCTGGAGAACTCCCGCGTCAACGTCTCCTTCCACGACGGCCAGGCGCTGTTCGCTGAGCTGCCGGCCAACGTTGACCTGAAGATCGAGCAAACCGATCCGGGCCTGCAGGGCGACCGCTCCACCGGCGGCTCCAAGCCAGCCACCCTGGAGACCGGTGCCGAGATTCAGGTGCCGCTGTTCATCGAGACCGGCAACGTCGTCAAGGTGGACACCCGCACCGGCGAGTACCTGTCCCGCGTCACCCAGTAACACCCCAGGAGCCTGATACTTCCTCATGGTTGAACCACAGTCGCCGACGCCCTCCTCGCGCCCTCAGAACCACGACCCGCAGTCTGCGGGGAAGGGGTCCGGCTCGAAGGATGAGCGCTCGGCTGCGCGTTTCAAGCGGCGTGGTGCGCGCTACAAGGCCCGCCGCCGTGCCGTGGACATCCTCTTCGAGGCGGAGTTCCGCGATATCGACCCGGTCGACATCATGGAAGAGCGCGCGGAGCTGGCCAAGGATCAGGAAAACCAGATCAAGCCGATCCCGGAGTATACCTCCCAGATCGTGCCCGGTGTGGCAAGCAACCTCGACGCGATCGATGACGCCATCGCAGTGCACCTCACCAGCGATTGGACCCTGGATCGCATCCCCGCCGTGGACCGCGCCGTCATGCGCGTGGCGGCATGGGAGCTGATGTTCAACGCGGACGTTCCGCACCGTGTCGCTCTGTCGGAGGGGATCGAGCTTGCCAGCGAGTACTCCCACGTCAAGGCCCCGGACTACGTCAACGCTGTGCTCGATGGCGTGGCCACAGACGCGGACGCCGCGATGGCTGATCGCCTGGCCGCCCAGCGGGAGCAGGAGCAGTCGGGGTCTGAGAATGGTACTGCGGATGAGCTGGCGGACATCGACGTGCTGGTTGATTCCGTGATCGCAGACCCCACCGAGCGGAAAGCGGACGTCGCTGCCGAAGGCTCCGAAGACAGCCAGGCGGGTAAGGCCGAAAACACTGCCGCCGAAAGCCAGGACTCCGTTTAAAAAGCGAGTTTTTGAGCCGCACCTCGGTGCCGGCGAATGATCGATTCGCACCCATCTACCCCCGGTTGCCCCGCGCAGCCGGGGGTAGTGCTTTGTGCTATCGTTCACATGAAAGGTTTTCTTTCAGAGGCATCCTTTAACAGACCGCACAGAGAGGCGGGAAAGGAGGTCACGATGAATCCGACAGTCGATAGTCATTCCGTGGTTCTGCTGAACCCGGACGATGTCAATCGCACGGTCGCACGCATCGCGCACCAAATCATTGAGAAGACGGCTCTAGATAGCGGATCCGCCCGGCGGGTCGTGGTTTTGGGTATTCCGTCTGGGGGAGTGCCGCTCGCGGAGCGGCTGCAGAAAAAGATCAGCGAATTCAGTGGCGTGGATGTGTTCCAAGGCTCGCTGGATATCACGCTGTACCGGGACGATCTGGGGCGCGGCCCGCACCGTGCGCTCAAGCCCACGATCATCCCGGACGAGGGGATCGACGGCGCAACCGTCATCTTGGTCGACGACGTCCTGTTTTCCGGCCGCACCATCCGCGCCGCGTTGGACGCCCTCCGGGATCTCGGTCGACCCGATGCCGTTCAGCTGGCCGTCCTGATTGACCGCGGTCACCGGCAGCTGCCGATTCGCGCCGATTACGTGGGCAAGAACATTCCGACGGCGGCCTCCGAGGACGTCACCGTCTCTCTCCACGAGCTCGACGGCCGTGACGAGGTCACCCTGACCCGATCGACCGCACCCGCCGAACAGCAACCAGCGAATCAGGTCGGGCAGGTACCGCCCGCTGCAGACAAGGGGCGTGCGTAGTGAAGAACCTGCTTAGCATTTCCGATCTCACTCCGAATGAGATTTTGAGCATCATGGACGAGGCGGACCGCTTCGCCGAGGCGTTGAAGGGCCGCGAGGTCAAGAAGCTGCCGACCCTCCGGGGACGCACCGTGTTCACGATGTTCTACGAGAACTCCACCCGCACCCGGGCCAGCTTCGAGACGGCGGGGAAGTGGATGAGCGCGGACGTCATCAACATTTCCGCCTCCTCCTCGAGCGTGAAGAAGGGCGAATCCCTCCGGGACACGGCACTGACGCTGAAGTCCATCGGCGCCGACGCGCTGGTCATGCGCCACCCGTCCTCCGGAGCGGCGCAGCACGTTGCCAACTTCATCGGCGATACCGCCGTGATCAACGCCGGCGATGGCTCCAATCAGCACCCCACCCAGGCACTGCTCGACGCCACGACGCTGCGCCGCCAGCGGGGCGATCTGTCGGGGCAGCACGTCGTGATCGTCGGCGACATCCTGCACTCCCGCGTCGCCCGCTCCAACGCGCAGCTGCTCAATGCTCTGGGCGCGGATGTCACCTTCGTCGCTCCACCGACGCTGCTACCGATCGGGGTGGAGAACTGGGGCGTGCGCGTCAGCCACGATCTTGACGCAGAGCTGCCGAGCGCCGACGCGGTCATGATGCTGCGGGTCCAGGCGGAGCGCATGAACGGTGGTTTCTTCCCCTCGCACCGCGAGTACGCCACCCGGTACGGGCTGTCGAAGGCCCGCCACGCCATGCTGAAGCAGGACGCGGTCGTTATGCACCCCGGACCGATGCTGCGAGGCATGGAAATCAACTACAGCGTCGCGGACGCCCCGAACACCGTCGTGCTCCAGCAGGTCACCGCCGGTGTCCACGTCCGCATGGCGATCCTCTTCCAGCTGCTGATCGGCGGCCACTCGGCCTCCGAGACCGAGACAGACGCTTAAGGCCAGAAAGGACAAGCGATTTTTATGGTCGACAACAAGAACTTTCCCCCGACTGGCCCACTGGCTGCGCACCCGGCGGGTGCCGAGAACGCGGTGCTCCTGAAGGGCGTGCTCATCTACGGAGAGGGCGAGCCCCAGGACGTCCTGCTCTCCGACGGCGTGATCGCCAAGATCGGCGCAGATCTGTCCACCGAGGCACCGGCCGACGCCGAGGTGCTCGACCTTGCCGGCCAGGTACTCCTGCCAGGCCTCGTGGACATGCACGTCCACCTGCGCGAGCCGGGCCGCGAGGACACCGAGACCATCGCCTCCGGCTCCGCCGCGGCTGCCAAGGGCGGGTTCACCGCCGTGTTCACCATGGCGAATACCTCCCCGGTCATGGACGACCCCGCCATCGCGGAAAGCGTCTGGTACAAGGGCCAGAACACCAACCTCTGCGACGTCCACCCCGTCGGTTCCATTTCCAAGGGGCTGGAAGGCAAGGAGCTCACTGAGTTCGGCATGATGGCCGCCTCCGACGCCAAGGTGCGCATGTTCTCCGACGACGGCAAGTGCGTCGACGACCCGTGCCTTATGCGTCGCGCAATCGAGTACTCGCGCGGCATGGACGTGCTGCTGGCCCAGCACTGCGAGGAGCCCCGCCTGACCGAGGGCGCGGTCGCCCACGAGGGCGAGACCGCCGCCCGCCTGGGCCTTCGTGGCTGGCCACGCGTGGCGGAGGAATCCATCGTCGCTCGCGACGCCCTCATGGCTCGTGACTACGGCGGTCGGATCCACATCTGCCACGCTTCCACGGAAGGCACCGTCGAGCTTCTGCGCTGGGCGAAGGGCCAAGACATCCCGCTGTCCGCCGAAGTCACCCCGCACCACCTGATCCTCACCGATTCCCGGTTGGAGACCTTCGACGGCGTGAACCGCGTGAACCCGCCGCTGCGTGAGGAGCGGGACACCCTGGCCCTGCGCCAGGCACTCATCGACGGCGTGGTGGACTGCGTGGCCACCGACCACGCCCCGCACTCCTCCGAGGAGAAGTGCTGCGAGTTCGACCAGGCTCGTCCGGGCATGCTCGGCCTGGAGACCTCCCTGGCGATCATCGCGGACCTCTTCGTCATCAACGGTGATCAGGACTGGCGCTTCGTCGCCAAGGTGATGTCCGAGCGTCCGGCCGAGATCACCAAGCTGCCGGGCCACGGCCGCCCGATCGCTGAAGGCGAGCCAGCGAACCTGTGCGTGGTGGATACCAACGCCAGCTGGACCGCCGAGGCCAAGGAGATGGCCTCCAAGTCCGAGAACAACCCTTACGAAGGCATGCCCATGCCGGTTCGGGTATCCACGACGATCCTGCGTGGCAAGGTGACCTGCCGCGACGGCAACCCTGTGACAACCGACTAGCTGCCCGATAACTCAACAATCGGCGACTGACCTTGAAAGAAAAACTAAGGACTAAAGATATGCAGACTCACACTCCAGCAGCACTGGTTCTCGCAGACGGCACGATCTACCGCGGCTTCGCGATGGGCGCGACCGGCAAGACCCTCGGCGAGGCAGTGTTCACCACCGCCATGACCGGCTACCAGGAGACCCTCACCGACCCCTCCTTCCACCGTCAGATCACGGTGCTCACCGCCCCACAGATCGGTAACACCGGCTGGAACGACGAGGACTCCGAGTCCCGCGACGGCAAGATCTGGGCCGCCGGCCTGGTCATCCGCGACCTCTCCAACACCGTCAGCAACTGGCGAGCCAAGCGCAGCCTCAACGAGGAGCTCGAGGCGCAGGGGATCGTCAGCATCTGCGGCGTGGATACCCGCTCCGTCGTACGCCACCTGCGCGAGGAGGGATCCATCGCCGCGGGCATCTTCTCCGGCGACGCCCTCGGCACCGACGAGGAGATGATCGCCCAGGTCAAGGAGCAGCCGTCGATGAGCGGCGCGGACCTGACCGCGGACGTCACCACCGACGAGCCTTATGTCGTCGACGCGGAAGGGGAGCGCAAGTACACCGTCCTCGCCTACGACATGGGCATTAAGACCAACACGCCGCGCGAGTTCGCCAAGCGCGGCATCCGCACCGTCGTCATTCCAGCCGACACCGAGTTCTCCACCCTCGAGGGCTACTTGAGCGAGTATGAGGCCCAGGGCGTGTTCGTCTCCAATGGCCCGGGCGACCCGGCCACCGCCGACCACACGGTGGAGCAGGTCAAGAAGGTCCTCGAGGCCGACATTCCGTTCTTCGGCATCTGCTTCGGCAACCAGCTCTTCGGTCGCGCCCTCGGCCTGGACACCTACAAGCTGAAGTTCGGTCACCGCGGTACCAACGTGCCAGTGAAGGACCTGGAGACCGGCAAGGTCGCGATCACCGCACAGAACCACGGCTTCGCCCTCGCGGCACCGGCCGGCGGCCTGGATAAGGAATTCGACACCCCATTCGGGCCAGCCAAGGTCACCCACATCTGCCTCAACGACGACGTCGTCGAGGGCGTGGCGCTGACCAGCGGACGCGCCTTCTCGGTTCAGTACCACCCGGAGTCCGCCGCCGGCCCGCACGACGCAAACCCCCTGTTCGACCACTTCCTCAACCTGTTGGAGCAGGAGAAGAAGGCCTAAGCCGGCGCCTTCTCTCAGCACAGAACGTATCCAGCAGCACAACGCCCAACAGAAAGAGAAAACATTCATGCCACGTCGTGAAGACATCAACCACGTCCTCGTCATCGGTTCCGGCCCGATCGTCATCGGTCAGGCCTGCGAGTTCGACTAC
>DWUR01000036.1 GCA_019120635.1 Candidatus Corynebacterium intestinavium
CTAGTCCTCGCTCGGCAGGGTGAGGACCTCGTAGCCCTCCTCGGTGACGACGAGGGTGTGCTCGAACTGGGCGGTCCACTGCCGGTCGCTGGTCTGGACGGTCCAGTCGTCGTCCCAGATCTCGTAGTCCAGCCCACCCAGGTTGATCATCGGCTCGATGGTCAGGGTCATGCCCGGCTCCAGCAGCGTCTGGTTGCTCGGGTTGTCGTAGTGCAGGACGATTAGGCCGTTGTGGAAGGTGGGGCCCACGCCGTGGCCGGTGAAGTCACGGACCACGTTGTAGCCGAAGCGCTTAGCGTAGGACTCGATGACGCGGCCGATGACGTTGATCTCGCGGCCGGGCTTGACGGCCTTGATGCCGCGCCACATGGCGGCCTCGGTGCGTTCGACGAGGAGGCGGTGTTCTTCGCTGACGTCCCCGGCGAGGAAGGTCGCGTTCGTGTCCCCGTGCACGCCGTTCTTGTAGGCGGTGACGTCGATGTTGACGATGTCCCCGTCCTCGATCACCGTCGTGTCGGGGATGCCGTGGCAGATGATCTCATTGAGGCTCACGCAGGTGGACTTCGGGAAATCCCGGTAGCCGAGGGTGGAGGGGTAGGCGCCGTGGTCGCACATGTACTCGTGTGCCACGCGGTCGACCTCGTCGGTGGTCACGCCGGGGCGGACGGCCTTGCCCGCCTCTTGGAGCGCATCAGCGGCGATGCGGGAGGCTTCGCGCATCTTCTCGATGGTCTCTGGATCTTGGATCCAGGCCTCGCCAATGTTTTCCTGGACCTCGGCCTTCCACGCGTATTCCGGCCGCTCGATGTGGGCGGGCACGGTGCGGATCGGGGTTGGCTTACCTGGGGAAAGTGCTGCTCTGGTCATAGTGCCCGATGGTACTCCCCGGGCAGCGGCACAGTTCCTTAGCCCTCAGCGGCTGGGGTCAGCTGGTCCTCGCGCGGGGCGGCCGGGGCGTCCAGGTGCTTGAAGAACTCCCCGGTCACCGCAGTGGCGTGCTCACTGCCACCACCGCGGACGATGAGGGTCGCGAAGGCGAGGTCGCCGCGGTATCCGGTGAACCAGGCGTGCGAGCCGTCGTTGATCTCCGCCTCACCGGTCTTGCCGCGGACGTCGCCATAGCGGTCGAGCCCGGCCGCTGTGCCGTTGGTCACCACGTCCTGCATCATCGCCTGCAGCTCAGCGATCCTCTTCTTATCGAGCGGCTGAGGCCCGGCCGGGGCCTTCTTGTCCTTATCGGTGCTGCCCTTATTCCCAGTGGCCTTCTGTTCGGTGCCCTTCGGCTGGGTACCTGGCTTCGGCTTGTGGGAGGTGATGAGGTACGGGGTCGGCATCTTCCCCGCCGCCGCGGTGGCCGATACCAGCGCCATACCGAAAGGGCTGACCAGGTCGTGGCCCTGGCCGTAACCGGCCTCGGTGCGGTCCAGCATGACCTCGCCGGTGGGTACCGAGCCGGTGAAGGTGTCCAGGCCCGGAATTTTGAAGTCCACACCCAGGCCGAACTGCGCGCTCGTGGCCTTCAACTCGCCGGGCTTGAGCTTGGTGGAGATATCCGCAAACGTCGTGTTGCAAGAGCGGGCGAAGGCCTGGCGAAGTGGCCCGTCGCCGAAACCGGAGCCGTTGTAGTTCGTAACGACACGCCCGCCGATGTCCTGGGTGCCCGGGCAGCCCACGATCGAATCAGGCGTGAGGTTCTGCTTCTCCATGCCTGCGTAGGCGGTGATGATCTTGAACGTCGAACCCGGCGGGTACTGGCCCTGCAGCGCGAGGTCGCCGTGCTCATCGGCCTTCGCGCTCTGTGCGACCGCGAGCACCTCGCCCGTCGACGGCCGCATAACGACCATCATTGTCTGGCTATCCGCCCGGGTGTCCACGGCCCGCTGGGCGGCGTCCTGCACCTTCTTGGAGAGGCTGACCTGCACCGACGGGGCTTCCTTCGCCTCGTGCTTCTCCAGCTCCGTGACCTCGTTGCCCTCGGCGGTGGAGACGATGACCTTCCACCCGTCGGTGCCCTGCAACTCCTCCCCGACGACCGCGTTCACGCGACTCAAGATGTCCGGCGCAAAGTTTGGGTCCGGGCGAACCAGCGCGGATTCATCGTTGAGGCGGATCCCGGGCACGTCCCGCAGCGCACTACGCAGCCGCTGCCCCAGCTTGTCCTCCACCATGGCGACCGAGTAGTCGCCGTCGACCTTCTTGGCCTCCGCTGCGACCTTCTCCGCGTCGATGGCCGGCGCGTTCTCCCCGCCCAGGGAGCTGACCTCGGCTGCGATGCGCTCGGCGGTAGCCCGGGGATCGCCGGCTTTGTCCGCGTTGAGGAAGATGCGCCACCGCTTCCCCGGCTTCATCAACACGGCACCGTCGGAGCCCACCACGCTCGCGGTCTCGGCCGCCACGGTGCGCAGCTCCAGGTGCTGATTGGCCCCCAGGCGCGGGTGCAGAACCGTGGGCTGCCAGCGGACCACCCAGTCCCCCTTGGACTTGGTGAGCGTCATCTGGGAGTCGTAGGCGAAACGTCGCTCCCCCGGCAGCTGCCAATCCATGCGGTAGCTGGCGGTCGCGACGTTGTCCTGGGTGCGCACGTCCTTGAGCTGCGCGTCGAGCCCCTCGGCCTGCAGCTTGGTCCAGGTGTTGTCGATTTCCTTGGCCGCGGTGTCCGACTTGTCCGTGGTGGTCTCCGGCTCGTTGCGTTCGGCCAGCCGTTCCAGGAACTCCGCCGCGGCGTCATCCGCGACATCCGGGCGCGGGGTGCACCCGGTGGCGGCCACGGTAACCCCCAGGGCGCACAGGAAGGCGAGGATAATCCGACTCATAATCGTGTACGTTAGCACCGCATTTGTGCTGATCATCGGCATGACACAGCCGAATTTTCACCCTGCTTAAGCTGGGAGTGGTGCCCACAGGGGCCGCTAGGCGATGACTCCCCGCTGGCGGGCCACGGCGACCGCCGAGGTGCGATTATTGGCGCCCAGCTTGCGGAAGACGTGCGAGAGGTGGCTCTTCACGGTGGCCTCGGTGAGGACGAGCTGGCGGGCAATGTCCCGGTTGGATTTTCCCTCGCCGACCAGTGCCAGCACCTCGAGCTCCCGAGGGGTCAGTGCTTCGGTCGGGTTTGTCATTTGGCCCATGAGTTTTCCCATGATCTCCGGGGCCATGACGGACTCGCCACGGGCGGCGCGTCGAATGCCGTCCAGCACCTCCGACGGCGGGG
>DWUR01000037.1 GCA_019120635.1 Candidatus Corynebacterium intestinavium
CATGCTGGCCGGCGGCGCGACCGTCGGTGGCCTCGTGGAGTGGGCGGGCGCA
Organism: Candidatus Corynebacterium intestinavium; assembly: GCA_019120635.1. Classification (GTDB taxonomy): domain Bacteria; phylum Actinomycetota; class Actinomycetes; order Mycobacteriales; family Mycobacteriaceae; genus Corynebacterium; species Corynebacterium intestinavium. The sequence continues at coordinate 53 of DWUR01000037.1, forward strand.
CCGACCTGGGCGGCGATCGTCGCCTTCGGCGTCGCCACTGCTGGGCTGATCCTGTTCCTGCGCCCCATTCTTCGCCGTAGGCTGCACGGCCCGAAGGCGCTCGATACCTCCCAGCAGGCCTTGGTCGGCGCGACCGCTGAGGTTCTCGAGGACGTCGGTGCCCGCGGTGGGCAGGTCCGCCTGGACGGTTCCATCTGGTCCGCTCGTTCGATGGACCCATCCCAGAGTTTCTCCCGGGGCGAAGAGGTTCACGTCATCGATATTGATGGCCCGACCGCTGTCGTGTGGAACCGCGAATAGTCCGAACTCAGTACGTGAAAGAACCAACCAGGAAACGGTAAACACATGTCCGGCATGATCTTCCTCTTAGTTCTGTTGGCTTTCATCGCCCTCGTCGTGGTGAAATCCATCGCCCTGATCCCCCAAGGCGAGGCGGCCGTCATCGAGCGGCTTGGTAGCTACACCCGCTCGGTCTCGGGTGGGATCACGATCCTCGTTCCCTTTATCGACCGGGTCCGCGCCCGGGTGGATACCCGCGAGCGCGTGGTCTCCTTCCCGCCGCAGGCGGTCATCACCCAGGACAACCTGACGGTGGCCATCGACATCGTCGTGACCTTCCAGATCAACGACCCCGCTAAGGCCATCTATGGGGTGGATAATTACATCGTCGGCGTGGAGCAGATTTCTGTGGCAACGCTGCGCGACGTGGTCGGTGGCATGACGCTGGAGGAGACGCTGACCTCTCGCGAGACCATCAACCGCCGACTGCGCGGTGAGCTCGATGCCGCGACCGCCCGGTGGGGGCTGCGCATCAGCCGAGTCGAGCTGAAGGCGATTGATCCGCCGCCGTCCATCCAGCAGTCCATGGAGATGCAGATGAAGGCGGATCGCGAGAAGCGCGCGATGATCCTCACCGCCGAGGGCCGCCGGGAGTCGGACATCAAGACCGCTGAGGGTGAAAAGCAGGCCCGCATCCTCTCCGCTGAGGGTGAGAAGCACGCCGCCATCCTGGCCGCCGAGGCCGAGCGCCAGGCGATGATCCTGCGCGCCGAGGGTGAGCGCGCCTCCCGCTACCTGGAAGCACAGGGTGAGGCGAAGGCAGTCCAGAAGATCAACGCTGCTATCAAGGCTTCCAAGCTCACGCCGGAGGTGCTGGCCTTCCAGTACCTGGATAAGCTGCCGAAGCTGGCCCAGGGCGAGGCGTCGACGATGTGGATGATCCCGTCCCAGTTCGGCGATTCCCTGGAGCAGTTCGCCAAGGCCTTCGCCAAGAAGGACGACGAGGGCGTATTCCGCTACGAGCCGGGCCACGTGGACGAGGACACCCGCGAGAAGGCTGAGGCGGATAACACGGAGGAGTGGTTCTCCACGGCCTCCGACCCGGAGATCGCCAAGGCCGTAGCCGCGGCGAACGCGGTGGCCAATAAGCCGGTGGAGGAAGATCCGATGGATCCGACGCCTAAGCCAAAGCACGCCAGCAAGGAGCTCCCGGCTGAGCCGGTGCAGCAGCCCGCCCCACAGGGCGTGGATCCGCAGAATATGTGGACGAACCCCACGAATTAGGGCGCGGGTGGGGGCGGGCTCGGCGGGGGTCTAGCCGGGTCCAATCGCGGTGCTAGACTGTCTAGCCATGCGACCAGAATTGTCTGATTACGAGCACATTTCCGCGGGTAAAGTCCGCGAGATCTACGAGATCGACGCAGAGCACCTGCTGATGGTCGTCACGGATCGGATCAGTGCCTATGATTTCGTGCTCGACACCGATATTCCAGACAAGGGGCGGGTGCTCACCGCGATGAGCGCCCATTTCTTTGAGCAGATCGACTTCCCGAACCACCTCGCGGGACCGCTGGACGACGAGCGCATCCCCGAGGAGGTGCTCGGTCGCGCCATGGTGTGCAAGAAGTTGGACATGGTTCCCTTCGAGTGCGTGGCGCGCGGCTACCTCACCGGCTCCGGCCTGAAGGAATACGAGGCAACCGGAGCGGTTTGCGGCGTCAAGCTCCCGGAGGGCCTGGTCGAGGCCTCCAAGCTGGACGAGCCGATCTTCACCCCGGCGACGAAGGCAGAGGTCGGGGATCACGACGAGAACGTCGGCTTCGACGTCGTCGTCAATGACCTGGGGGAGGATCTTGCGGAAAGGCTGCGCACCGCAACCCTGGAGATCTACTCCCAGGCTGCGAAGATGGCCGAGGAAAAGGGCCTGATCCTGGCGGACACCAAGTTCGAGTTCGGCCTGGACAAGGCGGGCAACCTGGTGCTCGCCGACGAGGTGCTGACCCCGGACTCCTCCCGTTATTGGCCGGCTGACGGCTACGAGGAAGGCAAGGTGCAGCCGAGCTTCGATAAACAGTTCGTCCGCAATTGGCTGACCGGCCCGAAGTCCGGTTGGGATAAGAACGATGGCTCCCAGCCGCCGGAGCTGCCGGGGTCCGTGGTGGAGGCGACCCGGGCGCGCTACGTGGAGGCCTACGAGCGCATCTCCGGCAAGCGTTTCGCGGACTGGATCGGCAGCTGCGTCTAAAACGCAACCGAGAGGCCAGGAGGCGCTAAGCCTCGGTTTAGTGCTCCCGGCACCGGTCGGGAAGGCTGAGAAAGACCTCGGCGAAGGACCCCGGATAAGGCTCAACCCCGCTCAACCATGATGGTTGCGCGGGGTTTATGCGTTGCGCAGCGGGTGATCGCGCTGCGCGGGGCGGTGTCGCCGGTCGGCTAGACGCGAGCGGCGTGCTTAGCGACCTCGGTGATGCCGTGGTGTGTGAGGTGTAGCGCCAGGTTGCGGTGCTGCGGGGCGACGTCGATGAGGCCGGTGATCCAGCGGTCGCGTGCGCAGGTGTCGTGGCCGGTGGTCATCGGCTTGATGTCCACGAAGGTGGAGTGGGTCTCGCGGGAGGCGTTCTCCGCTGCGCGCTGCAGGGCGTCCTCCACTGGGCGAGCCTTGACGACCAGGGACGGGGTGCCCTGTGGCAGCGGATTCAGGTAGCAGGTCTGGCCGGCCGGGTTGGTGATCTGTGGGTAGCCCATGACCTTTACGCGGGCGTTCGGGGCCAGGCGTTTGACGTGGTTGACGGTGTTGCGGATGGATACGCGCAGGTTGTTCTCGATCTGCGGGACCGGCATCTTGTCGTTCAGGATGTACGGGTAGGTGTCGTTGGCGCCGGCGAAGATGACGACCTCGCGGGTTGCGCCGTTGAGCTTGCCGTCCTGGCGGGCCTTATTTGCCAGGCTGGTGATGTGCTTGCCACCGGTGCGGAAGGATGCGCCGGAGCAGGAGTAGTTGTCCACAGGGGCACGCTTAACGGAGGCGTAGGCGTGCTTGAAGCGATCGTCGGAGGCGCAGCCCACGCCGTTCATCGGCTTCGGGTCGAGTGGAACGCCGCGCTGGGTCAGGTAGTGCTGGACGGTCGGGTTGGCCATAATCGAGTCGCCGAGCAGCACGGTGTTACCAGGAGCTGCGGAAGCTGTGGCAGGGGCCAGCATGGCGCCGAGAACAGCAACCACGGAGAGGGCGAGGGCCTTGAGACGCATATTCATCCTATCTGTGGATTGGTGTAGAAGATTCGATGCTCGTTACAGCCGGATTGTATTTGCTTCCCAGAGAAAATGAAACAAATGAGCATTATTGGGGCGCAAGTTACAGAAGTTATGCAACTTACTGTGTCGTCCCGGCGGTTCTGGGGTGTGCCCCTGCGCAGCTCACCGGAGCTGTGATCCGTGTCCGGCGTGGGTGCTAGCTTAGGGGCTTAGCGAAACCGGGAGCTGTGTGCGAGCTGACCGCGTGCCGGGGAGTGCTCCCCGCAGATGGTGGCCGAAACTGGCCACTATCCCAGCGCCAACACAGCCGGCTCCCAGGTAACGAATTCATAACACTATCGTGTTTTGGCTAGAGAAGAAAGGTCGAGGGCTTTCGTGACTCAGGGCGCTGAAGGGCAGCATCAGAACCAGGGCGGCAGCATTGCCGCTACCAGCGGCGACAAGCAGACGCCGCGGCTATCCGCTCCCGTGGCCAAAAAGCTGGCCACCCAGCGCAGTTTCCACGGCCGTGATTTCAGCGATGATTACGAGTGGCTGCGCGACAAGGAATCCCAGGAGGTGCTGGAACACCTCGCTGCGGAGGACGCCTTTGCCGTCCAGGAGACCGAGCACCTGACACCGCTACGCGAGGCCATCTACCAAGAAGTGAAATCGCGGGTGCAAGAGACCGACATGTCTCTGCCCGTCCGCGCGGGCGACTGGTGGTACTTCTCCCGCTCGACGGAGGGGAAGAACTACGCCTCGATGTGCCGCGTCCCCGTCGAGAATCCGAAGGATTGGACCCCACCGCAGATCGACGCGGACGTCCCTCACCCGCGTGAGGAGGTCTTCCTCGACGTCAACGCCGAGGCCGAGGGGCACAACTTCTTCTCCCTCGGGGCGGCGAGCGTCACCCTCGACGGCACCCGCCTGGCCTACTCCGTCGACACCGCCGGTGACGAGCGCTTCACCATGTACTTCCGCGACCTGACCACCGGTGAGCAGATCGGGGAGCCGATCCCGGATGTCTTCTACGGTGCGACCTGGGTTGGCCGCGACACGATCTACTACCAGAAGGTCGACGCCGCCTGGCGCCCGCACGAGGTCTGGCGCCACACTCTCGGCACCTCCGTCGAGGAGGATGAGCTGATCTACCGCGAGGAAGATGAGCGCTTCTGGACCGGCGTTGGCACCACCCGCTCCAAGCGCTTCCTGCTGATCGCCTCCTGCTCCAAGGTCACCAGCGAGATCTGGTACCTCGACCTGGAGGCCGAGGAGAAGGGCGAGGGCGCGGAGCTGACCCGCATCCTGCCGCGCGAGCAGGGGGTTGAGTACGGCATCGACCACGCCCGCGTCGGTGGCGAGGAGCACTGGCTGGTCATCCACAACAAGAACGGCGTGAACTCCGAGCTGGGCTACCACCCGGTCGGCCAGATCAACTCCCTGGACGACGTCACTGTCCTCGTTCCGCACCGCGACGATGCCCGCATCGAGGGCGTGGACTGCTTCCAGAACCACCTTGTCCTCGAGGCCCGCGAGAACGCCGTCTCGAAAAGCTACCTGATGGATATCTCCGACGGCTGGTCCGAGTTCCGCCCCGTCGATTTCGGCGAGGAGATCGCGACCGTCGGAGCCGCTGGAAACAGCGAGTGGAACCCGCCCGTCCTGCGCTTCGTCTTCTCCTCCTTTACGACGCCCACCCGGGTCTACGAGCTCGACCTGGCTACTGGGGAGCAGATCCTGCGCAAGGAACAGCAGGTCCTCCCCGGCCCGGACGGCAAGGAATTCAACCCGGCCGATTACCAAGCCACCCGCATCTGGGCCACTGCACCGGACGGCGCCCAGGTCCCGGTTAGCCTGATCCACCGCGCCGACGTCCCACTCGACCGGGAGAACCCGGTGCTGCTTTATGGCTATGGCAGCTACGAGTCCTCCATGGATCCGGGCTTCTCCATCTTCCGGCTCTCCATGCTCGACCGCGGCGTGGTCTACGCCATCGCGCACGTCCGTGGTGGTGGGGAAATGGGCCGGCTTTGGTACGACAACGGCAAGGGGCTATCCAAGAAGAACACCTTCACCGACTTCATCGCCGTGGCCGACGAGCTGATTGCCCGCGGCATGACCAGCCCGCAGCGCATGGTCGCCGAGGGTGGATCTGCCGGTGGCATGTTGATGGGCGCGGTGGCGAACATGGCAGGCGACCGCTTCGCAGGCATCGAGGCGATCGTGCCTTTCGTTGACCCGCTGACCTCCATGCTCATGCCGGAGCTACCGCTGACCGTGACCGAATGGGACGAGTGGGGCGATCCCTACCACGACCCGCAGGTCTACGACTACATGGCGGAATACGCCCCCTACGAGAACATCACCGCCGATAAGACCTATCCGCCGATCCTGGCTGTGACCAGCCTCAACGACACCCGCGTGCTCTACGTCGAGCCCGCGAAGTGGGTGGCGAAGCTGCGCGACGTGGCGGGCGCGAACGTCCTGCTGAAGATCGACATGGAGTCCGGTCACGGTGGCGTCTCCGGCCGCTACAAGGCCTGGGAACAGGGTGCTTTCGAGACCGCATGGGAGCTGGACCGCATGGGTGCCACCGAGCTGCTGGACTAGGTTTTGCCACCTTTGGCGGTGGTGTCCTGCCACCTTTGGCGGTGGTGTCCTGCCGCCTTATGGTCGCGCTTTCCGCCGCCTGTGGAGGTGCTTTTCCACCTCCCCCGGCGGCGCCATTCCAATAATTCCTTGGCCTTTCAGCCTGGTGTTAACATGGGCACGTACTTAATGGATTTTTCCAACAGCTGGGAGCGCTAGAGAACATGGCTCGTGTGGTTGTCAACGTCATGCCGAAGAAAGAAATTCTGGATCCCCAGGGGCAGGCCATCGTCCGCGCCCTTGGTCGTCTGGAGATCAGCGGGGTGCAGGATGTCCGTCAGGGCAAGCGCTTCGAACTCGAGGTCGATGACCAGGTGACCGAGGCAGATCTGGAGAAGATCGCCGCGGAACTGCTCGCCAACACCGTAATCGAGGATTACGAGGTCGTCACCGCGGAGGTTCAGCAGTGAGCCCCCGCATCGGAGTAATCACCTTCCCGGGCACCCTCGATGACGTCGACGCCCTGCGCGCCGTCCGTCTCGCCGGGGGCGAGCCCGTCGAGCTGTGGCACGCGGACGCTGACCTGAAGGACGTCGACGCCGTCGTCGTCCCGGGTGGTTTTTCTTATGGCGACTACCTGCGCGCCGGGGCCATCGCAGCGATCGCCCCAGCCATGCGCTCCGTCGTCGAGGCGGCCGGCCGTGGCCTGCCCGTCCTGGGCATCTGCAACGGCTTCCAGATCCTGCAGGAAGCAGGGCTGCTGCCGGGCGCGCTGACCCGCAACGAGGGCCTGCACTTCGTGTGCCGCGACATCGAGCTCGAGGTGGAGAACAACTCCACCCCATGGACCTCCGGCCTGGAGAAGGGATCCACCCTGCTGGTCCCGTCCAAGCACGGCGAGGGTCGCTTCCAGGCGGATGAGGAGACCCTCAAGCGCCTCGAGGGGGAGGGCCAGGTTGTCTTCCGCTACGTGGTGAACCACAACGGCTCCCGCAACTCCGTCGCGGGCGTGTGCAGCGAGAAGGGCAACGTCGTTGGCCTCATGCCGCACCCAGAGCACGCCGTGGAAGAGCTCACCGGACCGTCCACCGACGGCCTCGGCATGTTCCAGTCCGTCCTTCACAGCCTGGTCTAGGGCCTCACCGGCTACCAGCGAGAACTTTTTCAAGAAAGTAGTTCTATGACGAACAACCTCAACAACGGTTCCGGCGCCGCGGCCGACTCTGGCGCTGTCAAGGTGCACAACGACACGGTGGCGAACGCCGAGCAGACCCCGGATCTCGTCCAGCCGTGGGCGGACCTCGGCCTCAAGGAAGACGAGTACGCCCGTATCAAGGAGATCCTGGGCCGCCGCCCAACCGAGGCGGAGCTGGCCGTGTACTCCGTGATGTGGTCGGAGCACTGCTCCTATAAGTCCTCCAAGGTTCACCTGCGTTACTTCGGTGAGACCACCACCGAGGAGATGAACTCCAAGATGCTCGCCGGTATCGGCGAGAACGCCGGCGTGGTGGACATCGGCGACGGCTGGGCCGTGACCTTCAAGGTCGAGAGCCACAACTCGCCGTCCTACATCGAGCCCTACCAGGGCGCAGCAACCGGTGTCGGCGGCATCATCCGCGACATCATGGCCATGGGCGCCCGCCCGGTCGCCGTGATGGATCAGCTGCGCTTCGGCGCCGCGGATGCCCCGGATACCCAGCGCGTCCTGCCTGGCGTGGTCGCCGGTATCGGCGGCTACGGTAACTCCCTCGGCCTGCCGAACATCGGCGGCGAGACCGTCTTCGACGCCTCCTATGGCGGTAACCCGCTGGTCAACGCCCTCGGCGTGGGCGTGCTCCCGGCCGAGGATTTGAAGCTGGCCTTCGCCTCCGGTACCGGCAACCGCGTCGTCCTCTTCGGTGCCCGCACCGGCCTGGACGGCATCGGCGGCGTGTCCGTCCTGGCCTCCGAGAACTTCGAGGAGGGCGCGGAGCGCAAGCTCCCGGCCGTGCAGGTCGGCGACCCCTTCGCGGAGAAGGTCCTCATCGAGTGCTGCCTGGACCTGTACAACGCCGGCGTCGTCGTCGGTATTCAGGACCTCGGTGGCGCAGGCCTGTCCTGTGCCGTCTCCGAGTTGGCTGCCGCCGGTGATGTGGGCATGCACGTCGTGCTCGACAACGTCCACCAGCGCGCCAAGGGCATGACCGGCGCGGAGATCCTCTCCTCCGAGTCCCAGGAGCGCATGTGCGCGGTCGTGGAGCCGGAGAAGATCGACGAATTCATGGAGATCTGCCGCAAGTGGGATGTCATCGCCTCCGACATCGGCGAGGTCACCGACACCGGCCGCCTGATCTGCGAGCACCAGGGCGAGGTCATCCTCGACGCCCCGCCGAAGACCATCGCGGACGAGGGGCCGGTTTACGAGCGCCCGTACCAGCGCCCGGCCAACCAGGACGAGCTGCAGAAGCAGGCCGACCTGCCGCGCCCGAGTAACCTGCCGGAGCTGCGCCAGCAGCTGCTGGACCTGGTCGCCTCCCCGGCGCTGTGCTCTCGCGAGTTCATCACCGAGCAGTTCGACCGCTACGTCCGCGGCAACACCGTCCTGGCGAAGGACGCCGATGCCGGCATGCTGCGCATCGACGAGAAGACCAACCGCGGCATCGCGGTCTCCGCGGACGCCTCCGGCCGTTACGCGCAGCTCGACCCGCGCATGGGTGCGAAGCTCGCGCTGGGCGAGGCCTACCGCAACGTCGCCACCACGGGTGCGACCCCGGTGGCCGTCTCCAACTGCCTGAACTTCGGCTCCCCGGAGGACCCGGAGGTCATGTGGCAGTTCCGCGAGGCGGTCCACGGCCTGGCCGACGGCTGCGTCGACGTCCAGATCCCGGTCACCGGCGGCAACGTCTCCTTCTACAACCAGACCGGTGACACCCCGATCCTGCCGACCCCGGTGGTCGCGGTTCTGGGAACCATCGACGACGCCACCACCCGCCTGCCGCAGCAGATCGCGGAGGGCTCGGAGTACGAGCTGATCCTGGCTGGCGCGATGACCAAGGACGAGCTGGGTGGCTCCATCTGGCAGCAGGTTGTCCACGACAACCTCTCCGGCCTGCCACCGCAGATCGACCTGCACGCCGAGGAGCGCCTGGGTAATGCCCTGTCCGCCCTCCGTGGCGTGGCGGCTGCTGCGACCGACCTCTCCGAGGGCGGCCTGGCGCAGACCATCGTCGAGCTGGCGATCCAGTCAAACACGGGTGTCACTGTCAACCCGGCGATGAACCTGGAGCCTGGCCTGGCTGCCAGCGATGACCTGCACGAGCAGCTCTTCGTCGGCCTGTTCTCCGAGACCGCCACCCGCGTGGTGCTCGCGGTGCCGAGGGCAAGCTACGGCAAGGCGATGGAGATCCTCGCCGACCACGAGGTGCCGGCCGCCTGGATCGGCCGCACGGGCAGCGTGGACGCCGAGGGCCGCCCGGAGGTCTGCTTCGAGGTTGGCGCCACCGGCAACCTGCCGGGCGATCAGCCGGAGCCTGCGGAGCAGGACGCATCCGAGGACGGCGAGGTCGCACGCCTGGTCTTCAACGTCGAGGAGCTGCGCAACGTGTGGGAGGCAACCCTGCCCGCGCTCTTCGGCCACGCCACCGGCGCGAACTCCACCGTCTAGGTCGCACAAGCCCTAGTTAGGGGGCAGCCTTAGTGCTAGCCCTCCTGATCGCCGAGCTGAGACTCGAGCGCTTGAATGCGCTCCTTCAGCTCGGCGATATCTTTTCGGTATAGGCCCAGTGTCTCGTCGACCTGGGCCTTCGTCCATCGCGGCTGAATGTGCTTCGAGCAGTTCGCATCGGTAGCCACCAGATCGACGACCATGATGCGCTCGGTTGGCTGGCGGAGCCTTACGCCGCCGCTGGTGGTCGCAGCCTCGGCGAGCCCGGGGTCGTCAATGGCTTCCACGATGCGGGCGTGACCGAAGACCTTCAGCCGGCGACGCAGCGGGTAGTCGACAAAGAACAGGCACACCCGTCCGCCGTCCTCCCCGCCCCGGTCCACATTGCCGGTGGTGACGAACTGGTTATTGCCGTGGAACTCCGGCCAGAACAGGCGCTTCCCGTCAGCGCTGATGTGAACGAATCCCTGCGGTCCACCGCGGTGCTGCACATACGGCCATCCCGTGCCGGTGACGGTGGAGATGTAGAAGTGTTGGGCGCTACGGATCAGCTTGCGGGCCTTGCCGCCGAGCCCGTCGAAGGGGCCGTCGGCGTGTCCTTGTTCGACGCCTGGAAGTTGCGTTTCCTCGCTGTGCTGCCGGGCGCGGAC
>DWUR01000038.1 GCA_019120635.1 Candidatus Corynebacterium intestinavium
TCGTGCACGCGCCGGGAAGTTGCTTGGCTCATGGTCACCATCCTAGAGATTGTGCGCGACTGAGGTTTCCATTACTCAGCCTCTCCCACTCGGGACCCCGTGGAAGCATCCTCTATCGGGGCCTAGTGCCCGCTCAGGCGGGTTTTCTTATATGCTTTTTAGGTTAGCTTTCTACCCTTCAAAGACTGGAGCAGTGGATGTCCGAAAACCCGTGGGAGAAGAAACCGTCTGACTCGGGCGACGGCCAGGCGGAGAACCCATGGAATCAGCCCTCGGGTAATCCGTGGGCGCAGAACCAGCCAGGCGCCGACAAGCCCGGTGTCGGCCAGTCCGCGCCGACGTCCCCCAACGCGCCGCGGAACTCGGGCAAGGAGACCACCGACCCGGACTTGCGTTCCTCGAACCCGGAGGAGGACTGGGCTGGGCTGGCGAATTCGCCGCAACCACCGAACTACCAGCGGGGCGCAGCGTCGGCCGGCGGGGCGGCTGGCGCGGCGAGCTACGGTCAAGGCCTCCAGCAGAGCCCGTACCAGCAAAGCCCCTATCAGCAAGGTTTCCAGCAGGGGCCACCGAATGGGCAGGGCTACGAGCAAGCTCCCTATCAGCAGGGCTACCAGCAGGGACCGCCGAACGGGCAGGGCTACCAGCAAGCTCCTTATCAGCAGGGCTACCAGCAGGGCCCTTATCAGCAGATCCAGGAGAAGAAGTCCGGCAAGGGCTGGCTGATCGCACTCATCGTCCTCCTCATCCTCGCGCTGATCGGCGGTGGCCTGTGGTGGTTCCTCGCGGGCTCCAAGGACGGCGGCTCCAGCGAGGAACCCGTCACCGTCTACGAGACGGAGTACGAGGACGACTCCTCCTCCGAGACCACGACCTCCAAGGAAGACGACGAGGACGAAGAGGAGGACACCGAGACCTCCGAGCCGGAAGATCCCAACGGCCCGAAGGCGGTCTCGTCCCCGTCCGACTACCCCTCCGGGCTGCGTTCCAACGGCTGGGCGGTCAGCAGTAACGCTCGCTGCAACTCCACCGATGAGTGGGTGTACGCGGCGACCAACGGCTCCACCTACGTCTCGATCTGTGAGAACCCGAATAACGGCCGCTACTACTACCGCGGCTACAGCGACGGGATGGGCTACGAGGAGGACGTCGACATGGCCTCCGCGGACGTGGCCCGCGGCAAGTTCCGCGTCCCCGCCGCTCCGAACACCATCGTGATCGACGGCAAAACCCTGCGCGTGATCGGGGCCGACGGTGGCGAGCTGGACTCCCAACGCCTGCCGAAGGCGGTCTATAACCCCAACTACTAGGCTCTTGCTCCCCGCATAAGCACAGCGAGCAGAGGAAAAGGCCCGGCGGCACTTAGCACCTGCTGAGTGGCCGCCGGGCCTTGGACTTTGCCGGGGCGAGGATTCACCCGCCCCCGACGATCGCGCTTACTCGCCGCGGTGGATCCAGAGGCTGTCCACGCCCTCGACCTCGTGCGGGTCCACGTCCACGCGGACAGTATCGCCGTCCCGGATCGCGCCGGAGAGCAGCTCCTTGGCCAGGGCATCTCCGATGGCCTTCTGGATCAGCCTGCGCAGCGGACGGGCACCGTAGGCCGGGTCGTAGCCGCGCTTGGCGAGCCAGGCCTTCGCCTCCGGGGAGACATCCAGGGTGAGGCGGCGCGAGGCCAGGCGATCCGCCAGCCCGCCGATCTGGATGTCCACGATGTGCTCCAGCTGCTCCTCAGACAGCGGGTCGAAGATCAGCACATCGTCCAGGCGGTTGATGAACTCCGGCTTGAAGTGGGCCTTCACCGCGTCCATGATCTGCTCGTGGTTGCCACCGGCGCCCAGGTTGGACGTCAGGATCAGCATCGTGTTGCGGAAGTCCACCGTCCGTCCCTGTCCATCGGTCAGGCGGCCTTCGTCGAGGACCTGCAGGAGGATGTCGAAGACGTCCGGGTGAGCCTTCTCCACCTCGTCGAAGAGCACGACGGTGTACGGGCGACGGCGCACCGCCTCGGTCAGCTGACCGCCCTGGTCGTAGCCGACGTATCCCGGAGGGGCACCAACCAGGCGGGCGACGGAGTGCTTCTCGCCGAACTCGGACATGTCGATGCGGACCATCGCGTGCTCGTCGTCGAAGAGGAACTCCGCTAGAGCCTTGGCCAGCTCCGTCTTACCCACGCCCGTGGGGCCGAGGAAGAGGAAGGAGCCGGTCGGACGGTTCGGGTCGGCCACGCCGGCACGCGCGCGGCGCACGGCGTCGGAGACCGCGTTGACTGCATCCTTCTGGCCGACGACGCGGCCCGCCAGGACGCTCTCCATCTCCAGCAGCTTCTCGGTTTCTCCCTGCAGCATCTTGCCGGCCGGGATGCCGGTCCACGCGGAGACGACCTCGGCGATGGTGTCCGGGGTGACCTCCTCGGTGAGCATCATCTCCTGGTTGTCGGCCTGCGCCTTGGCCTGGGCCTGCTCGGCCTCTTCCAGGCGTCGCTCGACGTCCGGGATGCGGCCGTAGCGCAGCTCGGCGACCTTGGCGTAGTCCCCGTCGCGCTCCGCGATCTCGGAGTCCCGGCGCAGGGCTTCGAGCTCCTCCTTGATTCCGCGCAGCGAGTCGATGCTGGACTTCTCGTTCTCCCAGCGGGCGGTCAGGCCGGCGAGCTTCTCCTTCTCATCGGCCAGCTCGGAGCGCAGGCGCTCGAGGCGGTCCTTGGAGGCGACGTCCGTCTCCTTAGCCAGGGCCATCTCCTCGATCTCGAGGCGGCGCACGATGCGCTCGGCGTTGTCGATCTCCTCCGGGCGGGAGTCGATCTCCATGCGCAGGCGGGAGGCGGCCTCGTCGACCAGGTCGATGGCCTTATCCGGCAGGAAGCGGCTGGTGATGTAGCGATCCGAGAGGCTGGCGGCCGCGACCAGGGCGGAGTCCTGGATGCGCACGCCATGGTGCACCTCGTAGCGCTCCTTGAGCCCACGGAGGATACCGATGGTGTCTTCCGGGGTCGGCTCGCCGACGTAGACCTGCTGGAAGCGGCGCTCCAGGGCCGGGTCCTTCTCGATGTGCTGGCGGTACTCGTCCAGGGTGGTCGCACCGACGAGGCGCAGCTCACCGCGGGCGAGCAGCGGCTTGATCATGTTGCCGGCATCCATCGCGGAGTCGCCACCGGCACCGGCGCCGACGATGGTGTGCAGCTCGTCGATGAAGGTGACGATCTCGCCGTCGGCTTCCTTGATCTCGTCGAGAACGGCCTTCAGGCGCTCCTCGAACTCGCCGCGGTA
>DWUR01000039.1 GCA_019120635.1 Candidatus Corynebacterium intestinavium
GTCGCGACCCTGCGCGATGCGCTGGCCACCCACGGTGGCGAGCTTGGCCTGGAAGGACGCCGGGTCGCCGTCCAGCCGGGCGGCGGGATCGATCGTGAGCTCGGCGGTCAGATCCCAGTAGTCGGCGGCGCGGAAGGCCATGCGCTCGCGCTCGCGCTCGACGATCACGCGGGTGGCGACGGACTGCACACGCCCTGCGGACAGGCGCGGCATGACCTTCTTCCACAGCACCGGGGAGACCTCGTAGCCGTACAGGCGGTCGAGCACACGGCGGGATTCCTGAGCATCAACGAGGTTGTAATCCAGCTCGCGGGTATTTTCTACGGCCTCGAGGATCGCGGACTTGGTGATCTCGTGGAAGACCATGCGGCGAACCGGGACCTTGGGCTTCAGGACCTCCAGCAGGTGCCAGGCGATGGCCTCGCCCTCACGGTCGGGGTCTGTTGCTAGCAGCAGCTCGTCGACCTGCTTAAGCTTGGCGCGCAGGTCGGCGACGCGCTTCTTCTTATCCGGGGAGACCACATAGAGGGCCTCGAAGCCCTTGTCCACGTTCACGCCGAGGCGCGCCCACGGCTCCTTCTTATACTTCGCCGGAACGTCCGCAGCACCGCGTGGGAGGTCACGAATATGTCCAACTGAAGCCTCGACGATGTAATCGGACCCCAGCATTGGGGCGATCTTCTTGGCCTTAGTTGCAGACTCGACAATGACTAAACGCTTCACGTGACCTCCGCATGGATTTGCTCCTTAGATTGCCACAATAGGCAAGTGATACCTGCTTAGTGGAAATCGGGCGGTGTGTTATCCCCACCTTTTGGGCAGCTCCCCACCCCTGCTGCAACCCCACCGGATGGTGCGAGAAGCCCGAAATAGGTTCTTGCTGCCGTTGGGGACTGAGGTCAGCGGGTGGTGCAAACACGGGGGTGAAGAAAAGCAAAAGGGGACGGTGGAAACCACCGCCCCGGGGCGTTTGCTCTTCGCTGTGCCTACTGCCTAGACGGCAGCTGGCTGCAGCTCATGCTCGCTGCTTACAGCGCCTGGACGTTCTGAGCCTGCGGGCCCTTCGCGCCTTCGCCGACCTCGAACTCGACCTTCTGATCCTCCTCCAGAGTGCGGAAGCCGCTGCTCTGGATCTCGGAGTAGTGGACGAAAAGGTCCGCGGAGCCATCTTCTGGGGCAATGAAGCCATAGCCCTTCTCCGCGTTAAACCACTTCACAGTTCCCTGCGCCATTTTCAAACAACCTAACTTTCTTGGCGTACCAGCCCCGCCAACTTTCGGCGGAGCAGGGCCTTCACCGCCACATCAACGGTTGACACCGCGCATGGGATTGGGACCACACACCAGTGTGCCATGTTTCTTTCGCCACCGATAGGGGTTAAAGATGAACAATCGGTCGAACGCTTAATGCAGCACTCCCGCAGACTCCGTGTCTGGAGGTCGGGCTAGACTGCCCTCATCATGGCTGAGCAGTCCACCACCCCCACCTCCGGCGCAGGTAGTGCGTCCAATTCACCCGGTGCAGGCAGTGCGCCCAACTCCCTCGGCGCCGGTAGTGCGCCCAACTCACTCGGCGCCGAGCTCATCGAGGACCTGCGCGCGGCCATGCCGGACTCCACCGTCACGCACGTCCGCCACGTCCCGGCGCGCCTGTCCACCCCCGCGGACTGGCCCGACTGGTCGCTCCCCTCGCTCAGGGAGACGCTGCGCCGAGGCGGCGTCCAAAAACCGTGGTCCCACCAGGCCGAAACGGCACAGCATGCGTGGGAGGGCAGGGACGTCATCGTCGCGACCGGAACCGCTTCCGGTAAGTCGCTGGGCTACCAGCTGCCGATCCTCACCACGCTAGCCAAGGACCCGACCGCCACGGCGCTGTACCTGGCCCCGACGAAGGCGCTGGCTCAGGACCAAATGCAGGCCCTGGCCCGGCTATGCGCGGCGACCCCAGAGCTCGCGGACGTCATGGTCGCCACCTACGACGGCGACACCCCGCCCGAGGCCCGGCGCGCGATCCGGGAGCAGGCGCGAATCATCGTGACGAATCCGGACATGCTGCACGCCTCGATCCTCGGCAATCCGAAGCGGTGGACA
This sequence comes from Candidatus Corynebacterium intestinavium, assembly GCA_019120635.1. GTDB lineage: Bacteria > Actinomycetota > Actinomycetes > Mycobacteriales > Mycobacteriaceae > Corynebacterium > Corynebacterium intestinavium. The sequence goes on from DWUR01000039.1 coordinate 2,091, forward strand.
CGGCTGCTGAAAACCCTGCGCTACCTGGTGGTTGACGAGTGCCACGTGTACCGCGGGGTCTTCGGTGCGCACGTGGCGATGGTGCTGCGGCGGCTGCTGCGGCTCGTTCCGGGGGCTGGTTTTTCCGGTTCGGGGCAGGCTGGGCCGTCGTCGGTGGCTGGTCCGCCGTCGGTAACTGGCGCGGAATCGAGGACGTCAGGCCCCACCGTCATCATGGCCTCCGCAACCAGTGTGGACCCGGCTGCGCACGCACGTCGGCTGACCGGGCGGGCTGAGGTCGTGGCGGTGACGGAGGACGGCTCGCCGGCGGGTGAGCGCACGATCGCGTTGTGGGAGCCCGGATTCCTGGAGGGCGTGGAGGGCGAGCACGGCGCGCCGGTGCGGCGCAGCGCAAACTCAGAAGCCGCGGAAGTAATGGCCCGAGTCATCGCGGA
>DWUR01000005.1 GCA_019120635.1 Candidatus Corynebacterium intestinavium
TCGTCCATGAGGCCGACCTTCATGGTGTTGCGGTCCAGGCCGAGCAGGTCCTCGACGGCCGCGAACAGCTCGTTGGTGAAGGCGGACTCCTCCGGGCCGTGCTGCTTCGGCTTCACGATGTAGATGGAGCCGGTGCGGGAGTTGCGGTGCGCGTTGTCCTTGTTCAGGCCCTCGATCGCGGCCGCGGAGGTGACGACGGCATCCATGATGCCCTCGAAGATCTCCTCACCATTGGCATCCAGGATCGCCGGGTTCTGCATCAGGTGGCCAACGTTACGGACGAACAGCAGGGAACGACCCTGCAGGCGCAGCTCGGAGCCGTCCTTGTCGGTGTAGTAGCGGTCCTCGTTGAGGGTACGGGAGAAGGTCTTGCCGTTCTTCTCAACTTCCTCGGAGAGGTCGCCGACATTCAGGCCGAGCCAGTTGCGGTAGCCCAGGGTCTTGTCGGTGGCGTCGACGGCCGCGACGGAGTCCTCGAAGTCCATGATCGTGGTGATGGCGGACTCCATGAGGATGTCCTTCACACCGGCCTTGTCGGTCTTGCCGATCGGGGATTCCGGATCGATCTGGATCTCGAAGTACAGGCCGTTGTTGCGGACCAGGATGCCGGACGGGCTGGACTCCTCGCCGGCGTAGCCTGCGTAGACCTCCGGGTTGCGCAGGTTGACCTGCTCGCCGTCGATCTCACCGGTGATCTGACCGGAGGTCACGGAGTACTTGGTGACGTCCTTGTGGGAGCCGGACTCCAGCGGAATGACGCGGTCCAGGAACTCACGACCCCACTCGATGACCTTGTCGCCGCGGACCTTGTTGTAGCTGCTGCCCTTCTCCTGGCCGTTCTCCTCGGAGATGGCATCGGTGCCGTAGAGGGCATCGTACAGGGAGCCCCAGCGAGCGTTCGCCGCGTTCAGGGCGAAGCGGGCGTTGAGAATCGGGACGACCAGCTGCGGGCCGGCGGTCTCTGCGATCTCGCTGTCGATGTTCTGGGTCGCGATCTCGAACTCGCCTGGCTCGTCGACCAGGTAACCGATCTCGCGGAGGAAGGCCTCGTATTCCTTCGGATCCTGAGCGCCCTTGTGGTCGGTGTACCACTGGTCGAGCTTGGCCTGCAGCTCATCGCGCTTGGCCAGCAGCTCCTTGTTGCGCGGGGTGAACTTCTCGACGATCTCGCCGAAGCCATCCCAGAACTTCTTCTGGTTATCCTCGCCGGACTTACCAGCCTTCGGAAGAACCTCGTTATTCACGAAGTCATAGAGAACCTTGGCGACCTGGAGGCCACCAGCGCTGACGCGTTCGGTCTGCTGAGTCTGGGCCATATTCGACTCCTTTATCTTGCGGTTTCCCATGTGTAGTACCCCTCCCACATTAGGTGACCTCGATCACGAAAGAGGCAAACCGGCCCACGAGCGAACAGCGACTACCCCCGTTCGCTGGCGAAAAGCAAAAATTTTCGTTGAACAATATCCCGAGCTACCCCCGGATGAAAGATCTCAACGCCCCGCATCACCCCTGTACGAGAGACAAATCACACCACAACGCGAAAAAATCTGAACAGATAGAACTTTGCAAACTTTACAAAAAGGGCGATTACCCCCACACAATTCACTCGTCCGCACCTCGTTGACGTGCAGGAATGCTTTGGTAAAGTGGCCCATGACACACAAGGTCGAGCCCTTCAACCGGGTTTTACACCGGGGTCACCGGGCCCGACTTGAGCGTCGTACGGCCTCAGAGGTTCGTACTGTTAGGCACAATTCTCCACCAACAAAGGGAGTGACATCACATGTCGACTGTCGGAACTCCACGTACCGCAGCTGAAATCCAGAAGGACTGGGACGAGAACCCGCGCTGGGCACAGGTCAAGCGTGACTACACCGCTGAGCAGGTTGCAGAGCTCCAGGGCAACGTCCTCGAGGAGCACACCCTCGCACGCCGCGGCGCTGAGATCCTCTGGGAGGCCGTCAACAAGGGCGACGACTCCTACATCAACGCCCTGGGCGCACTGACCGGTAACCAGGCTGTCCAGCAGGTCCGCGCTGGCCTGAAGGCTGTCTACCTCTCCGGTTGGCAGGTCGCAGGTGACGCCAACCTCTCTGGCCACACCTACCCGGACCAGTCCCTGTACCCGGCAAACTCCGTGCCGAACGTTGTTCAGCGCATCAACAACGCTCTGATGCGTGCCGACGAGATCGCTCGCGTCGAGGGCGATGACTCCGTCGAGAACTGGCTCGTCCCGATCGTCGCTGACGGTGAGGCCGGCTTCGGTGGCGCTCTGAACGTCTACGAGCTGCAGAAGGCCATGATCAAGGCTGGCGCCGCTGGCTCCCACTGGGAGGACCAGCTCGCTTCCGAGAAGAAGTGTGGCCACCTGGGCGGCAAGGTCCTGATCCCGACCCGGCAGCACATTCGTACCCTGAACTCCGCTCGCCTGGCAGCTGACGTTGCTAACACCCCGACCCTGGTCGTCGCACGTACCGACGCCGAGGCTGCAACCCTGCTGACCTCCGACGTCGATGACCGCGACAAGCCGTTCCTGACCGGCGGCCGCACCGCTGAGGGCTTCTACAACGTCCAGAACGGCATCGAGCCATGCATCGCTCGTGCGAAGGCATACGCTCCGTACGCTGACCTCATCTGGATGGAGACCGGCACCCCGGACCTCGAACTGGCTAAGAAGTTCGCCGAGGCAGTCCGCGAGGAGCACCCAGACCAGCTGCTGGCCTACAACTGCTCCCCGTCCTTCAACTGGTCCGCACACCTCGAGGCAGACGAGATCGCCAAGTTCCAGAACGAGCTGGGCGCAATGGGCTTCAAGTTCCAGTTCATCACCCTGGCTGGCTTCCACGCCCTGAACTACTCCATGTTCGACCTGGCTTACGGCTACGCTCGCGAGCAGATGACCGCATTCGTCGACCTGCAGAACCGCGAGTTCAAGGCTGCCGAGGAGCGCGGCTTCACCGCCGTCAAGCACCAGCGCGAGGTCGGTGCAGGCTACTTCGACGCCATCGCAACCACCGTCGACCCGAACTCCTCCACCACCGCCCTGAAGGGCTCCACCGAGGAGGGCCAGTTCTAATTTAGGAACTGTCCGCCTAGCGCACCGGCCACCACGCACCACAACAACGGTCGCGCGCTAGCACCACCCAGCCGGGTGGGAAACCACATCACTGTGGCTTCCCACCCGGTCTTTTCGCGTCTATGCCCCTTCAACCCCACCGTCCCTACCTGTGGCCCGCGGTATACAACCCGCCCACTCTTCCCCACTGAACCCGGAACACGCTGGGCAAACGATCACTACAGTGGGGGCTCATGAGCAACCTTGAAGCCCACCCCGAGGAGGCCCGCTGCCAGGCCGGCGGACAGCCCAACACCGAAGGCAACCGCCCCGATCCCAGCGGCCCGATGCATGAGGACGCGGTCGCCGTCGAGATCATCACCCACCGAGAAGTACCGCTGGGTGGACCGCGAGCGCTGATGGTGCGCCGCACCCTCCCGCAGCGCAAGCGCTCCCTCATCGGAGCCTGGTGCTTTGCCGACCACTACGGCCCCTCTGATGTGGCCACCACCGGCGGCATGGACGTCGCCCCGCACCCGCACACCGGGTTGCAGACCGTCAGCTGGCTATTCGACGGCGAGATCGCGCACATCGACTCTGGCGGAAACACCGGCATGGTCCGCCCCGGCGAGGTCAACCTCATGACCTCCGGCGCCGGCATCTGCCACTCCGAGACCTCCCCGTCCCACGTGGACCCGCTCCACGGCGTCCAGCTGTGGGTCGCCCTCCCGGATTCAGTGCGCAACACCGCACCGCGAGCCTTCGAGCACTACGAACCCGAGCGCGTCGCACTGGACGGCGGCTCGACGCTCGTGTTTATCGGCTCGCTCGCCGGGGAGACCAGCCCCGTCACGGTTCACACTCCCCTGCTGGGCGCCGAGCTGAGCGTCGACCCCGGCGCCACGCTGACGCTGGACGTGGACGAGAGCTTCGAGCGCGGCCTTCTGGTGGACTCCGGCGAAATCTACCTGGAAGGCACCGCCGTGCCGGCCGCCGCGATCGGCTACACCGGCATCGGCGCGGGCACGCTGCGGATCCACAACGCCGCGACAGAGCCCGCACGCCTGATCCTGCTGGGCGGCGAGCCCTTCGAGGAGGAGATCCTCATGTGGTGGAACTTCGTCGCCCGCAACAACGAGGAAATCCAGCACGCCCGCGAGCAGTGGCAGAACCGCACCGAGCTCTTCGGCACCGTCGGGGGCTATGTCGGCCACGGCGGGGAAAACAAGAACGCCTACGGCCAGAGCTGGCTGCCCGCACCGAAGCTGCCGAACGGGGCGATCAAGCCCCGCAAGAACCCCGCTCCGACGACCCGGGAGGACATCCCGGAGCCCGGCGAATCCCCCGTGTTCAAGATGCTCCGCCGCAGGTAGGCCACCACACGCCCCACCCCACAACCGCGAAGGAGAATCATGAGTTCCGCCGAACGCCCATTCCTCGACAAGACCCACCCCGAGACTTATAAGGCACTCGCCGGCGTGACCCGCCACGTCCGCCGCGCAGAACGCGCAGCGGGCCTCAGCCGCGCACTCACCGAGCTGGTCAACGTGCGCGTCTCCCAGCTCAACGGCTGCCCCGCCTGCCTGAGTGTGCACGTCCCCGCCGCCCGGCGCGCTGGCGTATCCGAGCTCAAACTCGACCTCCTGCCCAGCTGGCAGGACACCGAGATCTACACCGAGGAAGAACGCATCGCCCTCGAGCTCGCCGAGGCGTTGACCATCGGCCACGGGGCCACCGGAACAATCAGCGGCCCGGAGCTGGTGGACGTCCAGAACCGGGCGCTCCGCACCCTGGGTGAGGAGAAGTTCACTGCCCTGGAGTGGGCGATCATCACGATCAACGCCTTCAACCGCGTGTCCATCGCCAGCGGCCACCCGCCTCACGAGGCCAACTACTCCTAATGTCAGCCACTCCCACCGCTGCGCATCGCTCGTGCGAGAACAAAAATGGGCGCCCCACCCCGGGGCGCCCATCACTTTTCCGCTGCTAGCTGCAGCGCACGATCGGCTGCGGATCGTAGACCGTGGTCTGCGTCTCGCGCTTGATCTCCTTGCCGCGCAGGTCCTTGATCACGCGGGTATCCGTAACCGTGAATCCCGGCGCGCCGCTCGACGGGATGCACTTATCGCCCTTGCCCTTGCGGACCTCCGGCTTCGTTGGGTTGGTGCGGGAGCCCGCGATGGACTCCACCTCAACCTGCTTCACGCCGCGCATCCGCACGGTCACGCTATCCGAGCCCGCCGATGCCTCGATCAGTACCGGGGTGTCGAACGGGTTCTTGAACTGCAAGTCAATCGCGCCCTCGAAGACCGTAGCCTCGCGGCCCGCCGGGTAGCGGGAGATGTAGTAGGAGTGCGGCGTGTGGGCCACATCCTCCATGCCCGCGAAGTAGGAGGCGTTGTACAGCGTGGTGGCGAACTGGGAGATGCCGCCGCCCACGGCCTCGCCGGCCTGGCCGTCGATGATGATGCCGGACTCCACGAAGCCCTGCTCCTTGCCGCGTGGGCCGGTGTGGCCGTTCAGGCTGAAGGTCTCACCCGGCAGGACGATAGCCCCGTCGACCATCTCCGCGACGCGGCGGATGTTCACGCCGGAGGAGGCGCTGAAGCCGTGGGTAGTGAAGGTGCCAACCACGTCGTCGAAGTGTGCCTTCTCGGCCTCCTCGGTCGTGTACTCGGCCTTTTTGTCCTCGTAGAAGACCTTGTGCTCGCGGTGCTTTGTATCCAGCACCTTCTTGCTCAGGTCGCCCAGGGTCTTGTCCCACTCGATCTTCACCCCGTCCTGGTGCGGGATGACCTCAATGTCGCGGCCCTTGAAGTTGAAGCCCGCGTTGCGGAATTCCACCTCGGTCTCCGCGAGCTGCGGCTGCAGGATCTTCTTCGCCGCCTCGGTGGAGTACACCGGCTCGAAGGTGCCCTCGCCCGGTTCCTTGCCTGGTTTCTCGTTGAAGCTGACGACGTGCGCCATGTCCTCCGCCCGCAGGGTACCGTCCACGTTGTCCCGCCCCTTGAAGACGACGTCGCTGCTAGTGGCCGGCTTGATGACCTTCTCCACCATCTCTTCCGCCGCGGACTTCGGGATGTTGGACTCCACGACGTCCGCGTCGACGTGCACGGTGCGGTCCTTGTTCAGCCAGTGTTCCCGGACCCGCGCGTCGACCAGGTCTCGGTTGACGGTCTGCCCCGGCTTATCGGCGACGACCTTCGGCTTGCCCTTCTCCGTGATGGAGACCTGCGCGTTCTCTGGCTCGCGGGTGAGCTCATCGGTCACGCGGCGCAGGGTCGTCGCGAGTGGTCCCTCGTGGAACTGGGAGACGATGCCGACCTCGCGGGTCTGGAAGAAGCTGCGGATGCGGGTGATCGGGTTCAGCGGCTGCTGCCCCGCCTGGTCGACCGTCTTGGACCAGTCGACCTGCAGGCCGGAGTCTCGCGGGTCGACGATGCTGGACATGTTGCCCGCGTTGACGGTCACCGGCTGGCGCACGACGTCGCCGAGGTTATTGACGAGGCGCTGTTCCGCCTGATCTTTCGGCAGCCCGCCGATGTCCACCCCACCCACGGTCACGCCGCGGGGCACCTTGCCCTCGCTCATGGCGTAGTCCACTCCGTAGAGGACCCCGCCGAGGCCGAGGAGAACAAGGAGTCCCCAAACAAACAGGGGCCAGCGGCGGCGCTTGTGGCGCGGCTTTACAGTCTTCTTTTTCGCAGCTGCCGCCATGACGGCGCACCTTCCTAGTTCGATTCCTGAAAAGGCAGGGCGCGGCTCCATCCAGCGTGTGAAGATGCCCGCGCCCAGCAATAAGGCACAGTCTATAGGCCGACCAGCGTTTCTAGGAACTTTCTCAGGTCTTTAGCTTCCGCGCAGCCGGTGGGCGCTCAGGCCATCGACGGCCTTAGTTTTCCGTTTCTTCCGCGGGAGGGGCGAGCCGTTCGGCGCTGCGCTGGGCTTGTTCGGGCGCGATCTCCCCGTTGCGGATGGCCTCGGTGACCGCGCTAATGAGCTCAGGAAGCTCGAAGGCACCGGCCGCTGTCAGCCCTTGGTCCGCTCCGGCGGATAGTGCTGCGACGACAGCCTCTGCGCCTGGGTAGCGGTCGGTGATCGCGCGCATCCCGGTGAGGTCGTCGGTGTAGACGACCCCCTGGTAGCCGCCGAAGCCCTCCCAGCCCTTGCGGAGCAGCCCATAGGTGGTCGGGCTGACCGAGGCCGGCTCGTCGGGATTCAGCCCCGGCGCCTGGACGTGCCCCATCATCACCTCGACCCCCGGGATCTCCAGCAACTCGGCGAAGGGCTTCAGGTCAGCCTGCTTGAGCTGTTCCACCGGCGGGACGAAGACCTCACCGGTGTGGGAATCCCCGTTGGCGTGGCCATGGCCTGGGAAGTGCTTGAGAACCGGGGTGATACCAGCATCCAGGAGGCCCTCCACGTAGGCGCGTGCATAGCGGGCCACGACCTGCGGGTCGGAGCCGAAGGAACGCGAGCCGATGGCGTTGTCCTCGATATTCTCGCCGCCAGCCAGGTCGATGGAGGGGGCGAAGTCCACGGTGAAGCCCAGCTCGGCCATCTTCCGGCCGTGCTCCGCCATCATGTCCCGCACCTGCTCAGGCGTCATGGTGCGAGCCATGTCCCGGGGCGCGGGCAGGGTGCCGATCAGCTCGGAGAGCCGCTGGACCATCCCGCCCTCCTCGTCGACGGATACCCGCATCGGCTCGCCCGCCCGGCGCTGCAGCGCGGCGATGCTCCGCTCGGGGTCGCCCTGACCATTGAGCATGCTGAAGTCCGAGCCAGTGCCGAAGAAGAGGTGTCGCACCCCGGCGTCCACTGCAGCCCGCGCGCTCTCGAAATCCGTCACCCCGACCGCGAGGAGTTTCGGCGCGAGCCCCTTCGCCGGCACCTGTGGTGCCGGCGGCGTGGACTCTGGGGCGCTGGCCGGGGGCGTCGTCGTCATAGAAGAAGACGAGGCGGAAGTGGGAGCGGCGTCCTCCTCCCCGGAGGAACAGCCGGCAGCCAGGCTGAGGCCGGTGACCAGGACAGCAGCGACGGCGGGACGCGCCGTCCTACTGCGGGAACGGGGAAGAAGGGAAAGACGGGAAGTCATCGTTCCAACGTACTAACCTGGGGAGAAGAGCAACAAGTGCTGGCATGAAGCCGGCACCCCGAAATCGAGGAAGGCACAACGTGACTGATCCCGCCCAGACCGCCCAGGATGCATCCGCCCCCGCCGCACAGCCAGAGGCGCAGGAGGGCAGCACCGGCAGCCTGAAGGGCGATACCGTCCTCATTGCCTACGACGGTGGCGAGCAGGCCAAGGCGGCCATCGAATACGCCGGGCGCTTCCTGTCCGCGAACAACGCCTACATCCTCACTGTGTGGGAGCCCATCCACCGCCAGGCCGCCCGCGCCGCGGGGATGAGCGGGATGATGCAGCACGATTGGTCGGTGGATTCGCCAGAGGAAAACGAGAACGAAGACCCCGCATACTCCGAGGCTGTGGCCATCTGCCGGGAAGGTGTGGAGTTTGCTCGCAAAAACGGCTTTGCCACCGAACCCTTTTTGGTAGAGTCTGAAACAGCCATCTGGAGCGCCATCGTCGACGCTGCAGAAGAGCTCGATGTAGACATCATCGTCACTGGTTCCCGGGCGCTCAGCGGGTGGAAGTCCATCCTGCAGTCCAGCGTCTCCGACAGCATCGTGAAGAATGCTGGTCGGCCAGTGCTTATCGTCCCGGCAGCCGAGGACGATTAAGGACTTGGGGTTCACCACTACATAAGTCCACAACACCCAGCGCCGCTCCTCTCCGGTTGGGGAGGTGGGGCACCACGACGAAGCAATTTAAGGATTCCCATGCCATTCGAGAACGACTCCGCACCACGCCGCACCGCCGGTCCGGCCATCGCCGCTATCGTTTCGGGCGCCATCCTCGGTGGCCTCGTCGCTTTTGGTGCCGGCGCTGCCGCCGATAACACGAGCCTGCCTTCCGCAGAGGCTGTCGCCGTCGATCAGGACAGCGCATTCCTGGGTGCCGTGCAGTACGGCGGCCGCGTCGAGAGCTAGCTCAACGCTGCACGCTATCCGCTAGGTGAAGGCCCCCGTCCGCTCGAGCATGCGCAGCCGCGCGTGGCTGTTGTGCGC
>DWUR01000040.1 GCA_019120635.1 Candidatus Corynebacterium intestinavium
TGGGAATCCGTGTAGGCGTAGCTGCGGGAGAGGTCGTAGCCACCGCGCTCGACCAGCTCCATCAGCTTGTCCACCTTCGCCTGGCCCTTGTTGAAGTGCAGGACCTTGCCGGTATACGTGCCGTCGATCTCCTCCAGCTCGGTGGCGATCAGGTGGTCCGCCTGGAGCTCGCGGGCGATGGGGTCCACCAGGACGCGGGCGGATGCGGTGATAATGGCGACGTCGTGACCCAACTTGTGGTGCTCGAAGATGAAGTCGCGGGCCTCGGCGTAGACGTAAGGGATCAGCACCTCCTGCAGGGCGTCCTCCGCGATGGCGCGCAGGGAGGCCGCGGGGCGGTTGCGGATCATTGAGGCCAGGGCTTCCTTAGTGGCGTCCAGGTTTTCGTCCGTGTGGGTGGTCATCATGTAGCTGAACAGCATCGCGCCGATGCGCAGCATTTCCCCCGTGGTGATGATCCCGCGCTTGGCCATCGGGCGACCGTAGGCCATGGAGGCGCTGGTATCCACGATGGTTTTATCCAGGTCGAAGACCGCGAGCGTGCGCCGGGCCGTGCGGCCTGGGGCCGTCCGGCGGCTCGCGATGCGGTTGCTGATCCTGGGTGGAGGCGTCACGGACTCAATTCTAGGTATCAATATTCACAAAAGTCCACAGTTTTCACAGGGTCGGTGGGTGGGTGCGGGCGCGTGATGGGGTGAACGGCGTGGCGGCGCGGTGGGTGATGGGGCGTGCTGAGCGGTGGGTGGCGCGGTCGGTGACGCGGCGGGGCGGGGTTATCCACAGAAAAACAGGGCTTCGGGGGCCATGGCGGGGTGTGAATGGGGTCTGGCGGGTGTCTGTCCACAGGCTGCTGGCAGGCCTGTCGGTGCCGGGTGCCCGCGTGTGAGAGTGAAGCCATGAATGCATGGGGGAGCAAGCTACTTCGATCAGACCGCGCGCGGCACGCGGAGGTGCTGCGGGGCATGCTGCGCACGCCGGTGGTCGTGGACGTGGCAGACCACGATAGTGCCGACGCCGTCGCCATGGCCATCGCGGCGACCGGACGGGAACAGCTGCGGCGGGACGAGGCGGAGTCGAAGTTCCCGAACGGCCTGCACCGCGGTCTGCGACGCATCGACGACGCCCTGCTCGCGGGCCTCAGCGAGCCCGTCACCGCTGGTGGGGCGCTGGAACTCGCCGAGATGCTCGGTGTGATCGACACACCACGCATCCACGTCCACGGCGTGCAGGGTGGGGTGGGCACCAGCAGCCTCGCGGGGCATCTCGCGCTGGCCCTGGCGCACTGTCTTTTTCAGGACGCCACCCCGGTGAGCCTGGTGGACGCCGATCCGGATTCGGTGGGGCTGGACCTGCTGTTCGGCTGGGAAGCGGTGCCGGGGCGGCGCGTGGGTGAGCAAGGCATTGGGGAGCGCGAGGGCGTTCCGGTGGAGGGGTGGCCAGTCGCGCCGGGCGGGACAGGGCTGAGATTTCGCTCGCGGCGACTCGGCGCTGGGGACGGGCAGGCGGCGGAGCCCGCTGCAGATTATCCCGCAGCGGGGATCGCGGTGGTGGACCGCGGGCGGGTGAACCCGATGGCGGATGTCAGGAGCGTGGCAACGCCACGGCAGGCCGAATCGCGAAGTGCGGCGGCAGGTGCCCCAATCCCGGCTGCTCGGGACGCTGACCTCGTGGTGTGCGTGACCCGCCCGACCGTGGCCGGGGTGCACGCGCTGGGTCGCTGTCTGGCGGAACTGGACGCAGCGGATGTGCCGGCGGTGAGCGTCCTACGGGAGGAAGCAGGACTGGAGACCCCGATCGCGCTGCGGCAGATGCTGGGCAGGGCTCCGGTGGAGCTGTGGCCGTGGGACGGGGCGATCGCCGCGGAACCGCTGGACGGGTGTTCAGGGGAGGCGAGCGCCAATGACCTTCAGCTCGGCGTGCGCATCCTGGGTCACCTGCCGGGAGCGGGCGCGTTGGGGAGGGCCCACGATGTGGATTGCTGACGGGCTCAACAAGCTGCGCCTGATCCCGGGAGGGGCCGTGGCTGAGGCAACCGGGGAGCAGGGCGCTGACGCAGCGGTGGACACCGATAATTCTTTGCTGGATAAGGTGCGCCACCAGCTCGCAGTGCAGGGTGCCAGGCAGGCCAGTGAGACCGAAATCCTGAGCGCGATGGAGGCGGTGACCGGGGCGACGTCGTATGAAAATATCCCGGATACCGTGCGGCAACTGCGGGATATCCAGCGGGAGCTCTCCGGGCTGGGCGTGCTCACCGAGGTGCTTGCGGAGCCGGGCGTGACCGACGTGGTGGTCAACCCCGACGGTGCGGTGTGGGCGGATCGGGGTCACGGCGTTGAGCGCGCCCCGGTGAGTCTTGAGCCGCCCGAGGTGCGGGAGCTTGCGGTCCGGCTCGCCGCGGTGTGTGGGGTGCGGCTGGACGACGCGCGGCCCTTCGCCGACGGGATCATCGATGATCTGCCGTCCGGGATTCCCGCCGCGGCCCTGCGGGTGCATGCGATGCTCTCGCCACCGGCGCGGGGTGGGGCGTGCGTGAGCCTGCGGACGCTGACGAGGGGGCGCCTGGGGCTGGAGGATCTCTGCGAGGCTGGAATGATGCCGGCCGAGGTGCGCGACGTGCTGAGCAGACTGGTGCTCACGCGCAAGAATCTACTGGTCACAGGCGGTACCGGCACGGGGAAGACGACCCTGCTCGCCGCTCTGCTGGGGGAGGTTCCCGAGCGCGAGCGCATCGTGTTGGTGGAGGACACCCCGGAGCTCATGCCGGTGCATCCGCACGTCGTGGCCCTGGCCGCGCGCGAGGGAAACGCTGATGGTGCGGGCGAGATCGGGATGCAGCTGCTGCTGCGGCAGTGCCTGCGCATGAGGCCGGACCGGATCGTCGTGGGCGAGGTCCGTGGCGCCGAGGTTGCGGACCTATTGGTTGCGCTGAATACGGGGCACGCCGGGTCGGCCGGCACGATGCACGCCAACTCGGTGGCCGGGGTGCCGGGGCGGCTGGCCGCGCTCGGGGCGATGGCGGGGATGAGCCCGGAGGCACTGCATGCGCAGGCTGCCGACGGGATCGACGTCGTCGTTCATCTGGAACGCGCAGGTGGTCGGCGGCGTGTGGCCGCGATCGCGGTGACGGAAAGGGCGTCGGGAACGGTGCCGGAAGAAAGTAAGCACCGTGGGCTGCGGCTCCGACCGGTGTGGGACGGGCGTCCCCTCGACGGTTGGGAGGAGCTGCCATGACCTTGTTGATCGTGTTGACGCTGACCGCCGTGGCCTCGATGGGGGCGTTCACCGGCTACCGGGTGGGCGTGCGGATCCGCGATGGGCGGGTCCAGCGTCGGCAGTTGGAGGTGTTCCGGGATCTCGCGGATAGCTGCGCCCGGGAGGTTGCGGCCGGGGCTCGGGTGGTGGACGCGGTGGAATCCGCGGCCGCGGATTGCGAGGACGAAGAGGTCGGATCGGATGGAAATCCCGGAGAGGCGGGAACGCGGCTCGGCGGACAGCTGGTGCTCATTGCCGCGCAGGTCCGCCTGGGTGCAAGCCCCGCGGCGGCGCTGCGGAACCGGGGAGAGATTCGCCCTGCGGGTGACAGGCGTGCGGTTGGAGAGGGGATTAGCCCTGCCGAGCTGGTGGCCCAGGATGTTGAGGAGTTCTGCGAGCTATGGGAGCTCGCAGAGCGCACGGGCATGAGCTTCGCACCACTGGCGGACAGCATCGTCGCGGATCTGGAGGCGCACTCCGCCCAGCAGGAGAAAACCGCAGCGGCGATGGCCGGCGCCCGGCTCACGGAAGTGTTGCTGCTCGCAATGCCGGTGGGGGCGGTGGGCATCGGCCAGAGCATGGGCCTGGACCCCGGCGGCACGCTCTTCGGCAGCGTGATCGGGCTTGGGCTCCTGCTCGTCGGGGCGATGCTCGCCTGCGCCGGCGTGCTGTGGACCGAGGCGCTGACCGCCAAGGTGCTGGGTGGGGTGGGCCGGCGCGCCGGGCCGACCGGGGAGGCCCTGGCAGTGGCCCGGCACCTGGACGTCTTTGCTCTGGCCCTGGCTGCCGGGCTACCGGTGGCTAAGGCATGGGGCGTGGCGGTCGGGCCCGGGGAGGGGCCCGCCCATGATGTCGAGCCGCTGCTCCAGATGGGTGCGGGCCCGGCGGCCTGGGAGCCACTGAAAAGCCACGAGCACTATGGCCCCGTGGCACGCCAGGCGGTTCAGCAAACCAGGGCCGGGACCAGGCTGGCCGAAGGTGCGAAGGCCCAGGCTCGGCGTATTCGCCAGCACAGCCTGAACCAGGTCGAGGCGGGTGCCGAGCGGGTGCTCATCGCCGTCACCGCGCCGTTGACTCTGTGTTTCCTACCGGCATTCGTGCTCATCGGGCTGGTGCCACTGGTCATCGGGCTGGCGGGGATCTAAGGCCGGCGGGGGCGACGTCGAAAAGGAAAAGGAGGGGGGATCGCAGCGAGGGGAAGTAAAGCCACGAGGGAAATCGAAATTCGAAAAACGCGACGCAAGAGCACTGAAGAAAAGACACCGAAAGGGAGAGAACAATGACCATGAACACCAAGAACACTGCCACTCAGACAACGGAGGTCGCGGTTGCGGATACGTCCGGCGGGCTGAGCTTGTTTCAGCGCGCTGAGCTGTGGATTAGGGGTGCTGCGAGGGCACAGTACGAGGACGAGTCTGGGATGAGCACGATTGAATATGCGCTCGGGTGCGTGGCGGCCGCGGCACTCGGTGCGCTGCTGTACACGGTGGTGACGTCGGATGCGGTGGAGAGCGCGCTGAGCGGCATCTTCGAGCGTGCCCTGAGC
>DWUR01000041.1 GCA_019120635.1 Candidatus Corynebacterium intestinavium
CTCGATTACTCACCGTTCACCAAAGACAGTGATAAGGAAACAAGACCGAAGGGGAACCCAACCACCCGGCATCAGCGCCGGCGGCCTTGCAGATCAATAATCTACACACAGCCCACAACAAACACAAAACCCCAGGTGGAGACAGAAAACCCGGGCATCGTCATGGTCAACGATGCCCGGGTTTGTTCAACAGCTTCGGCGCTAACGCCAGGAGCGGCGCAGCGCTGCTCGCCTAGGAGCTAATCTTCGCGCCAGCGAAGTTCTTCTTCCCCTTACGCAGCACCAGCCACCCGCCAACCAGAAGGTCTTCCGCGGAGACGGTCCACTCGGCGTCGTCGATGCGCTCGTTATTTACGTACGCACCGCCCTCCTTAATGGTTCGGCGGGCCGCACCATTGGACTTCTCCAGACCAGCAGCGACGAGTAGCTCCACGAGGCTTGCACCAACAGCACCCTCCGCGACCGTCGTCTCCTGCAGAGCCGCGGCGAGAGTCTGCTCGTCGAGCTCGCTCAGGTCAGCGCGGCCGAACAGCGCCTGGGCAGCCAGCTCGACCTTGCCGACGGCGTCCTCACCGTGAACCAGCGCCGTCATCTCCTGGGCGAGAACACGCTGCGCCTCCCGCTTGAACGGTCGCTCGGCGACCTCAACGGCAAGGCGATCGATCTCCTCGCGGTCCAGGAAGGTGAACATGCGGAGGAACTTCACCACGTCGGCGTCGGCGGTGTTGAAGAAGTACTGGTACCAGCTGTACGGGCTCGTCAGCTCCGGATCGAGCCACAGGTTGCCGCCACCCGTGGACTTGCCGAACTTCTTGCCCTCGGAGTCCGTGACCAGCGGAACCGTCAGGCCGTGGACAGAATCCCCGTCCATGCGGCGGACCAGGTCCACACCGGAGACGATGTTGCCCCACTGATCGGAGCCACCGACCTGCACGCAGACGTCGTGCTCGCGGTGCAGGTGAACGAAGTCATTCGCCTGCAGCAACATGTAGGAGAACTCGGTGTAGGAGATGCCGTCGGCAGCGAGGCGACGCTTCACGGTGTCGCGGGAAAGCATCGTGTTCAGCGAGAAGTTCTTGCCGAGGTCGCGCAGGAAGTGGATGACAGACATCTTGCCGATCCAGTCAGCGTTGTTGACCAACGTCGCGGGGTGCAGGTCCTTGCCCGACTCCTCGAGCTCCGCACTTCCCTCGAAGAGGAGGAAAGCGCGTAGCTGCTTCTTGATGTGCTCCACGTTTTCGGCGACCTGCTCCTCGGTCAGCATGGAGCGCTCGCCCACGTCGCGCGGATCGCCGATCATGCCAGTGGCACCACCCGCCAGGGCGAAAGCCTTGTGGCCGGCCAGCTGGAAGCGACGCAGCAGGAGCAGGGGCACCAGGTGGCCGGCGTGGAGGGAATCGCCCGTCGGGTCGAAGCCGCAGTAGACCGCGGTCGGGTTCTTCAGCTGCTCGCGAAGTTCATCAAGGTCGGTGGAGTCGGCGATCAGCCCGCGCCACTGCAGCTCGTCAACCAGGTTGGAGTTTTGGGTCGTCTCGTTAGACATGTTTTTCCTCAGTCAAAGATGTGTGATCGTTCTTAAGCTTCTGCCAGCGGCCAGTCGACCGCCTCATCGGTGAGCAGAACCGGGATGCCGTCGGAGACCGGATAGGCACGTCCCAGCCGCGGGTTCACCAGATAGTCGCCGTGATCCTCCAGCGGCTGCTTGTCTTGCGGGCAGGCGAGGATCTCCAGAAGCTTCGGATCAATCATGCCCCTTAGTGTAGCGCCATCTTTTGCGCCTGTTCGCTTGGCTCCCCCCTACCCGGTGCCGCCCTGCCCCCTGCGTTCTTTCCTGGTGTTTTAGGACGCCAGCCTCGCCTGGCCTCTGCTGCGAGTTCACTCACTTGTTTGCGTGTCCGAAGCGTTCGCTATGGTGGGTGCCGTACCGAAATACGGGTGCCCCTGATGTGGCTGGGGCTGAGATCGCGCAAGCCAGCGCGGAACCGTCTGAACCTGTCTGGTTAGCACCAGCGAAGGAAGTTGGAGGAGCTCTTCATGAGCGCGCAAAACGCAGATATTTACGCGTCCGAAATTCACCCGAAGCACCGCTACGCACCCCTGCGGGTCAACGGTCTCGAGGTACCCCAGACCGCGATCGACCTTGACGATTCCCCCACCGGCCCCAACGAGCCGGTCAAGATCTACCGCACCCGCGGCCCCTACGCGGAGCCGGAGGTGGGGCTGCCCGCACTGCGCAGCGAGTGGATCCGCGACCGCGGCGACGTCGAAGAGTACGAGGGCCGCAAGCGCAACCTGCTGGACGATGGCACCCGGGCAGCCAAGCGCGGCGCAGCCAGCGAGGAGTGGCGCGGCGAGAAGCGAGCACCACTACGCGCCAAGCCAGGCCAGCGCGTCACCCAGATGGCCTATGCCCGCCGCGGTGAGGTCACCCGTGAGATGGAGTTCGTCGCGCTGCGCGAGAACTGCGACGTCGAGAAGGTGCGCGCGGCGGTGGCCTCCGGCCGGGCGATCATCCCGAACAACGTCAACCACCCGGAATCCGAGCCGATGATCATCGGTAACCAGTTCCTCACCAAGATCAACGCCAACATCGGCAACTCCGCGGTCACCAGCTCCATCCGCGAGGAGGTGGATAAGCTGCGCTGGGCCACCCGCTGGGGTGCGGACACCGTCATGGATCTCTCCACCGGTAACGACATCCACACCACCCGCGAGTGGATCCTGCGCAACTCCCCCGTGCCTATCGGCACCGTGCCGATCTACCAGGCGCTGGAGAAGGTGGGTGGTGTGGCCGAGGATCTGACCTGGGAGATCTTCCGCGACACGGTCATCGAGCAGGCTGAGCAGGGCGTGGACTACATGACCGTGCACGCGGGTGTGCGCCTGCCCTTCGTGCCCCTGACCTCCAAGCGCGTCACCGGTATCGTCTCCCGCGGCGGGTCGATCATGGCGGGCTGGTGCCTGGCCCATCACAAGGAGTCCTTCCTCTACGAGAATTTCGACGAGTTGTGCGAGATCTTTGCCGCCTACGACGTCGCGTTCTCTTTGGGTGACGGTCTGCGGCCGGGCTCCATCGCCGATGCCAACGACACCGCCCAGTTCGCGGAGCTGAAGACCATCGGCGAGCTGTGCAAGCGCGCCTGGGACTACGACGTCCAGGTCATGATCGAAGGCCCCGGCCACGTGCCGCTGAACAAGATCCAGATCAACAACGAGAAGGAAGAGGAATGGTGCGGTGGCGCGCCGTTCTACACGCTAGGACCCCTGGTCACGGACATCGCACCCGGTTATGACCACATCACCTCCGCGATCGGCGCGGCGAATATCGCGGCGGGTGGCACCGCGATGCTGTGCTACGTCACCCCGAAGGAGCACCTGGGGCTGCCGAATAAGGACGACGTGAAGACCGGCGTGATCACCTACAAGCTCGCCGCCCACGCCGCGGACGTGGCCAAGGGACACCCGGGCGCCCACGAGTGGGACGACGCCATGAGTAAGGCTCGTTTCGAATTCCGCTGGCACGACCAGTTCGCTCTCTCGCTGGACCCGGATACCGCGCAGGCGTACCACGACGAGACGCTGCCGGCGGAGCCCGCGAAGACGGCTCACTTCTGCTCGATGTGTGGCCCGAAGTTCTGCTCCATGCGCATCAGCCAGGACATTCGCGACGAGTTCGGCGACAAGATGGCCGCGGACCTCGGGCTGCCGAGCATCGGACAGCCCAAGGATGCAGCACACGCCGACCCTGACGTCCTGGCTGCCGTCGAAGCGGGAATGGACGAGAAGTCCGCGGAGTTCCTGGAACGCGGCGGGCAGATTTACTTGGAGGAAGATGCGAGTGTGCAACACAGCTAGCAACAACGACGGTGGCCGGGATGCCAACCGGGGCCCGGACGGTCGGGCGGCCAGCGCCCGGCTACTGGATCCCCGGGCGCTGACCTGCTACTTCGTCACCGGCCGGATCCCGGACCTCGACTGGGAAGAGGAATGCGCGGAGATCACCCGCATCGCTGCTCGCGCAGCGGCCGGTGGCGCTGGGGTGATCCAGGTCCGCAGCAAGCCGATCACCGTCCGTCAGCTCACGGAGCTCTCCATCAAGGTCGCATCGGCCGTGGCCGACGCGAATCCGAACGCGGTGGTCCTCATCGACGACCGCGTGGACGTCGCCGCTGCCCTGATGGCGGAGCACAACATCCACGGCGTGCACATCGGGCAGGATGACCTCGACCCGCGACTGGCGCGCGCTGTACTGGGCGACGAGGCGATCATCGGGCTGACCACCGGCACCCTGGAACTCGTGGAGGGAGCGAATGACTACGCCGACGTCATCGACTACGTCGGCGCTGGTCCCTTCCGCCCCACCCCGACGAAGAACTCGGGCCGCGAGCCACTCGGGCTGGCGGGCTACCCCGCGCTCGTCGCTGCCTCCGCGGTGCCGGTCGTCGCGATCGGGGACGTCCGAGCCGAGGACGCCGCGGAACTGGCGGCCACCGGTGTGGCCGGTCTGGCAATCGTCCGCGGAATCATGCAAGCTGAGGACCCGAAGGCCTATGCCGAGAGCGTGGTTTCCCAGTTTTCGGGAGCCAACGAGCGTTAGATAGGGCCTATGAGCACACCCGGAACGAGCGCGCGGAGAGTTTTTATCAGCGTCGCCGCCCTCCTGCTCGCCGCTGGATGGTCGGCGAATCACTTCGCGTCCGTGCTCGTGGCGCTGCGGGAGCAGCTCAACTTGTCGCCGCTGCTAGTCAACGGCGCTTATGGGATCTATGCGCTGGGTTTGGTGCCGAGCCTCCTCGTCGGGGGTGCGCTGGCCGACCGCTTCGGTGGACGCCTGGTGGCATTGGCGGGCTCGCTCATCGCGGTGTTTGGCAACACCATCCTGATGCTCTTTCACGGGGCGCCCGGGCTGCTCACCGGCCGCTTCGTCGTGGGGCTGGGCGTTGGACTGGTGGTCAGCGCGGGTACCGCGTGGGCGGCGCGACTGAATGGGGCCGCAGGTTCGACGCTGGCCGGCATCGTCCTCACCTCTGGCTTCGCGCTGGGGCCGGTGATCTCCGGGCTCGCCGAGTTCGCGTTCTCGCCGCTCTGGCTGCCCTTCGTGCTGAGCATCATCGCCTCGCTCGTGGCCGTGGTGTTCTCGCTGCGCACTGGTGACATGCCCCGGCGGATCCTAGCCGTGGCGGAGGATCCGCAGGTTGATCCGAGCGCCTCGCCCCGCAAGGCGCTGGCGACCTCCGTGCCGGTGGCGATGTGGGTTTTCGCGGCGATCACTACCGCCTTCGTGGGGCTCGCCGCCCGGGTGGCCGAGTACTTCGAGACCGGGGTGTTCCTGCCAGGGGTCGCGGCCGCGGTTGGGTTCGGAGCGGGCCTGGCGATCCAGGCGGCGGGGCGCCGCTGGGTCTGGGGTCCGCGCTCCGGGGTCGTGGGGATCCTGTGCGCAGGAGCCGGTTTCCTCGTCGTCGCCCTCGGTGGCGAGGCCCCCTCGTTGCCGCTCTTCTTCCTGGCCACCGTTCTGCTCGGGCTCGGCTATGGCCTGTGCCTGCGCGATGGGTTGCTAGACGTCAACGCCTACTCCCCGGCCTCCCACCGCGGCCGCGTCCTCGGGGCCTACTACGTCGCGACCTACGTGGGCTTCGCCCTGCCACCACTGATGCAGGTGCTAGAGCCGCGGGTTGACCCGTCGCTCCCCTTCACCGTTCTGACCGGCATCGCAGTGGCTGCCGCACTACTGCGCAGCTGGCAGATCCGAACCGGCTACCTCAGCCGCACATGAGGCGGTCGCACACCTTGCCCGTTATCCGAGAATCAATACCGAAGACCGTGGGTCGCAGTTCCGCAGCCCACCCAGTTCGTGGTGCGAGCGCGCCACTAGAAAGAACGAGAACTTGAGCAGCTACGAGCATGTGATCATCGGCGCCGGGATCATCGGTCTTAGCACCGCCCTGGAGCTGACCCGGGCCGGGGTCCCCGCGACCGATATCGCGATCATCGACCCAGCCCCGATCAGCGGTGCCTCGTGGGTGGCGGGTGGCATGCTCGCCCCCGTCGCCGAGGTGCAGTACGGGCAGGAGGAGCTCTATCCCCTGATGATCCGGGCTGCCGAGCTGTGGCCGGCGCTGCGCGAAGCCGTGGAGTCAGACACGGACCTTCCCACCGGATATCGGGAGGAATCCACGCTCGTCGTCGCTGCTGACCGCGCCGACGCCACCCACCTCGCCGAGTTGCTGGAGCACCAGCGCGCCCACGGGATGACGGCCACCCGACTGCCCGTCCGTCAAGCCCGCAAGCTTGAGCCTGGGCTGCACCCGCAGCTGGCTGGCGCCGTGGAGATCCCCGGCGACCACCAAGTCAACCCGCGGTTGTATTGCGCGGCGGCCGTCGACGTCCTGAAGAAGAAGGGCGCGACCTTCGTGGAGCAGGAAGCGACCGGGCTGGTCCACGGCAGTGATGCGGCGGGGTCTGACGCCGACCTCCGTAACGCAGGACCGGACAGCGGGTGCACCGCGGTGCGTCTCGCCGACGGCACGGCGGTGAGCGTGCGCGGGAGCGTCTACGTCTGCAACGGCGTGGGGGCAGCAACGCTCGACGGCGCCCCTGCCCTGCCGGTGCGGCCCGTGCGCGGGGACCTGGTCCGCCTCGGGGTGGCTGAAGGCCGGCCCGCCCCGGTGGAGCGCGTGATTCGCGGATTCTTCGAGGATCGGCCAATCTACGTCATCCCCCGCACCGACGGCACGATCGCCGTGGGCGCGACGACGCGGGAGGACGAACGGCGGGCCCCCGCTGCCGACGGGGTCTACACGCTGCTGCGCGACGCTATCCGCGTGGTGCCGGGTATCGAGGACTGCGAGTTCATCGAGGCCCTTGCCGGGGAACGCCCGGGGACTCCCGACGACCTACCCCTGATCGGCAAGACCAGCCGGAATGTGGTGATCTCGGCGGGATACTTCCGGCACGGAATCCTGTTGTCTGCACTGGGCGCTAAGGTGACGGCACACCTGGGGCTCAGCGCTGGCGATGGTGATGCGGCGTTGGGCGAGGCCGCAGAGGCGGCCGGGGTGGGCCTCGAGGCGTGCCGCTGGGATCGCTTCGACGCAGGTGCGCACTAAAACGATCACACGATACTGGGAGATAATGGGCACGCGGAACGCCCGGAGAAAGACCGAAGGAAAGGATGCCGAGAATGAACTACACGGTGAATCAGGAAGAGCGACAGGGCGACGAGGGCCTCACGATCGCCAAGGTCGTTGCCAACGAGACCGGTGAGAAGGATGCCACGGGCATCGCGATCGCTCTGAACCAGGCGGTCGTGCCGCGCAGCCAATGGGAGAGCCGCGAGGTGACCGAAGGCGACGAGATCGACATCCTCGTCGCAGTGCAGGGCGGCTAAGGCCAGCATCCCCCGCTTGCTCGGCTGAGCCAGCCACGATGCCCCCCTTCCCCTCATCTCCGGAACGACGGCACTGATAGACACAAGAAGAAGGCATAGATGCTTGAAATCGCAGGCAAGAAGTTCGACTCGCACCTGATCATGGGTACCGGCGGGGCGACCAGTCAGACGCTGCTCGAAAAGGCC
>DWUR01000006.1 GCA_019120635.1 Candidatus Corynebacterium intestinavium
TCGATCCTGGGGCCGATTATCGTGGGGCTGCTGATCCAGTGGGCTGGCTTCCGCGCGGGTTTCCTGGCCTGTGGTGTGGTCGCGGGGCTCGCGGTGGTGGCGTGGTGCTTCGGCCGAGAGACACTGCGCAACCCGAACGCGGTGGAGAAGCTCTAGCGCATGTGGGCGCCGGTGAAAATCACCGGCATTGAGGTCGGGATGACTCTTGTTGGCTAAGCCTCACCTGGCTTGAATTTCCTGAACTTTACTGACCCGTGGCTATTGCGGTACGTGCCGAGGTTTACGGATCGCACGCCGAGACATGAGCGGAACCCCAGGGCAAGGACCCTTCTTCGTGCCGCGGTCAGTGGTCTAGCAACGCACTGTCCGCGACACGGATATTGAGTGCTCGCGAGTTTTGCGCGGAGCAGCGCACCGGCCCGGCCCGGTGCTAGGAGTTACTCCGCCAGCGGGTTGGCGATATCGCCCGCGTAGATGAGCGAACCATTCTGTTCCCCGAGCTCCACCATCGTTAGCGGGTTTCGCAGCTGCAGGCGGTTTAGGCACGAGTGCCGAAATGTCTCGCTGAGTAACGGTAGCTGCTCCAAAGTGCCCGGGTGACTAGCTTCGTAATCTTCCACGCACTCCCGAACAACCTTCCAAAAGTCTGCGTCGCTCAGCAGGCCGTGATCCGCCATTAGTGCCGCGAGATGGCGTAGGACCCCGTCGAGCACATCCGTATGGACGGACAACGCCCGTTGCGCGGCGTCGAACTCACCGTGATCGGCTTGAATCCGGGAGATGCCTTCCGGGACGGGCTGATCCCGGTGAACCACGGCGACTTCCTCGCCGAGGTCCTTGAAGAATGCTCCAACCGGAACGCCACGGCGCAACCGCAGGATGACATTCTCGCCGTGCGGCATGAAGGCGATACTGTGGCTGGCCATGGCGTGGATGACAGGCCACAGGTAGACATTCATTAGCTCGCGCAGCCAGGCCTCGGCGGTCAGCCCGGATTGCTCGATCCACTCGCCGATGACGGTATTTCCTTCCCCATCGACGTGCAGGGTGGACGCCAGCGTCACCGCGAGTTCCGTCGGCTCGAGGAAACCGATAGGCGATTCGCGCCACAGGCCTGCCAGCATCTTGACATGCTCGCTGGACGCCGAACCAGTTCGTGGCAGACTGCGGTGATAGACGTCCGCGACGTAGCCGACGGTGGCGATCTCTCGAAGCAGCTGCACACCGTGGTCAACGAACTCTGGACTTTCGCCGATCGTGTGCTGCAACCAGTCATTGATCGCCGGTGTGGACTCCATGTAGGTGGAGGACAGGCCACGCAGGAAACCCATGTTCCGGACCGCTACCGCGGTTTTCACATACGGGCTTGAGGGACGGGAGTGGTTGAAGAAGGTGCGCAGGGACTGCTGCGGCCGGTAGAGGTCCTGACTCGTACCCACGTACAGGAGCTTTCCGCTGGCGATATCACTGGCGAAGGTAGTGGTCAGGCGGTGATTCCACTGCCACGGGTGGACGGGGATCGGTACATAATCCTTGGGGTCCCCACCGGCCTGCTCCACCGTCCGAGTGAAAGTCTCCCACAGGTCCTGGCCCAGCTGCTGCGCCCAAAAGTGTGATCCACCGGGGGACTTCCCGGGGAGGTCGTGACTCACGGCATGTACGCAGGAGGATGTGCTGGCCGCGAGCCACACGAGGGGGCCGGCGGTTGAAAGTTCCGGGGCCCACGCGTTGAGGTCGCCCTCGCTCATTCCACCTCTTCCGGAGTTGGCGAGGAAGCTAGGGTGTCCCTCCACCATGGAGGCCTCCACGAACTGCAGCTGATCGGCCTGGGTCTGCGGGCTCAAGCGCTCCGGCAGGTCGCGGCCGCTGAGTTGGCGGGCCGACGGGCGGTCGCGGTGGAGCGCCCGTGCGCGTGCCGCCAGTGTGGCCTGAATTTCCTCGAGGTACGTATGGAGGAATCCTGGGGAAATTCGCAGCTCGTCGCTGGCCTCGGCGATGAGCTCGGGGAGCATCGGCAGCTCGGGGGAATCTGTGCAGCGCAGGCTGGATCGGTCGATGCTGAGATGTTCCAGCCGGTGGGGCGTGGCGCGGAACTCGATTGTTCTCGGGCCGAATTGGACGGCGTGGGTGGATGTATCGGGTGCGTTCGCGTTCGTGCCGACCCGGGTTGCGGTGAGGAGACGTTCGTGGACGAACTCGCGGATTGCCTTGGCCATGAGCTGCCTGTTGGCTTCCGCCATCGCAGGGGAGCTGAGGTGGGGCGCCGGTGCCGCCGCCACTGCCTGTTCGGTCGCGGCATGACCTGCCAACGCAGATGCCCGGAAGCGCTCGGCACTGGCGTGCTGGACCCGGGCCGTTTTCAGCGCGTTACCGAGTGTCAGCTGGGTGCGTTCCAGGCCGGGGACGTCCCGGAATCCGGCCAGCGCGTTCTTGGCGAGGATCTTGTGGTTGCCCGCGTCCGGCTCCACTACGACCCGTCGCGCTCCGCGGTGATCGCACAGCCAGCGCATCGTCGCCGCGAAGATGGAGTTCGTGAACCCGGGGCGAGGGTTCTCCCGTGGCGGGGACACGAGGATATGCATGCCCACGTCCCCGGGGGCATGTCCCAGGCCGGGGACGCCATTCAGCAGGACCTCGTTGGGGTTGTAAGTTTCCACCAGCGCTGCGGGGTGGTTGTCTATGCGCAGCAGCCAGGCTGCCTCATGCGCCGCATCCGTGATGCGTAGGTACTCGCGTTCCACCTCCTCGATGCTTGCCTCGAGGGTCTGCCAGTAGAAGGCGTGCGGGGAGGTCAGCCAGCCGTGAAGCAGAGCGGCGTCCCGTTGTGGTTGGACGGGGGAAAACGTGACCCGACCATGTGGTGTGAGGATTCCCTGCATCACAGGCCCTCACCTCCGAAGGTCTGGAAGGCGATGTCCCTCTCGATCGGATACACCTCGCGGCCGGTGATGCTGGCCAAGATCGTGGAGTTACGCCACGGCCCCATGCCTAGGTCTGGGGAGATCAGCGAGTGCGTGTGCTCTTCGGCGTTCTGCACGTGGATCGTGGCGTCGTCGTTAATGGAGAAATCCGGGGCGACCGCATAACGGCCTGCGGCGTCGACGTTGAAGGATCCGCGCAGTGGCTCGAGGAAGGCGGGGATAGTGGGGGCACGGTACCCGGTGGCGAGGATGAGCACATTGGTGGCATGAACACCGGTGGCGCCGGATTCCGCGTGCTCGACCCGCAGGCGGTGGGTCCCCGTGGTGCCATCCGTGGGGTGCGCGCCGGGCGCCCACGACACCGCGCACCCGGCGCGCAGCGTTGATCGCAGCTCGCTGGTGCGGGAGAAGCGGTAGAGGGCGTCGTAGATCTCGTTGATCGTATCGCCGGAAATGCCCTTGTAGAGGTTGCGCTGTTCGCGGTTTGTGCGATCGCGGGTAGCCTCCGGCAGTGAGCGGAAGTAGCGTGCGTAATCCGGGCTGGTCATCTCGAGGGTGAGCTTGGTGTATTCCATGGGGAAGAAACGCGGCGAGCGGGTGAACCAGTCGAGGCGCTTGCCCTGAGTAGCTCGTTGTTCGATGAGGTCCAGGTAGATCTCGGCGGCGGATTGGCCGGAACCGATGATCGTGATGGAGTCCGCCGGCAAAATTTCTTCCTTGCGGTGCAGATAGTCTGCGGAGTGCAGAACATTCGGCGCGTTGAGGGCACCCGCGAGGTCCTCGGGGACGAAGGGCTCCGTGCCCACGCCGATAACAAGGTGGCGGGCGTGAACCTGGTTTGTGCCAGTGGGGTGGGAATAATGGGCGGTGAAAGTGCCGTCTGCGTGCTGCTCGACGCGGGTGACGTTGTGGTTCCAGTGCAGGGTGTCCAGCTGTCCAGCCACCCACGCACAGTAGTCCGAGTACTCGGCGCGGAGGGGGTAGAAGTCCTCTTTGATGAAGAAGTGGTGCATGCGGCCCTGCTGTTTGCAGTAGTTGAGGAAGCTATAGGGGCTGGTGGGGTCGGCCATCGTCACCAGGTCTGCGATGAAGGGGACTTGGGTTGTCGCGGTGGGCAGCATCATGCCGGGGTGCCAGCAAAACCCGTCCCTTTTGTCTAATACGGCGAGGCTGAGCTCACCGCTGTCCACCAGGGGCTGGGCAAGGGCGGCAAAACCGAGGTTGAACGGGCCGGCGCCGATGGCGAGGACGTCCACTTGCGTCGGCGTGTTGGTGGGGCTAGTGGGGTGGTTAGTCATGGTTGGCGATCTCCTTTGCGGGGTTGTTCCGGGTGCCGGCTGCCTGGTCGACGACGAGGTCGAGGACGTGTTGGATGTCGACGGTGGAAAGCGTGGGGTCCAGGATGGTGCATTTCAGCCAGCTTTCGCCCTCGATGACGGTGGTGGCGACGACCGCCTCGCCCCGGGCGTGCAGCGTGCGTTTGATCTCCTGCGGTGAGGGGGCGTCCGGGGTGGTGGGGCGGAAGAGCAGAGTGGTCAGTTGCGGCTGCTCGAACAGCTCCAGGTGTGGGTGGTCAGTGATCAGGGCGGCCGAGAGCTGGGTGATGTCGCGGCAGGCGTCGAAAGCCTTGCCGATTGCGTCGGCGCCGTGGGCACGCAGGGTGAGCCATAGCTTGAGGGCGTCGAAACGGCGGGTGGTCTGGAGGGAGAAGTCCGCGAGGTTGAGTTCTTTCGTGTCCTGGGGGTTCAAATAGTCCGCGTGCCAGGAAATGTGTGCGAGATCCTCCGGGTTCCGCAGCACGACAGCGGAGCACGCCACGGGTTGGAAGTAGGTTTTGTGAAAATCCACGGTGACGCTATCTGCGGACTCGATGCCCTGGAGCCGGTGTCTCTGCGTGGGGGATACCAACATGGCGCCGCCGTAGGCCGCGTCCACATGCAGGTGAACGCGGTGCTTGTGCGCGATGGGGGCGATGCTCGCCAGGGGGTCGATCGCTCCGAGATCCGTGGTGCCCGAGGTGGCGACAATAGCCATGGGGATCAACCCCTCGCGGGCGCATTCGGCCAACGCCTCGTCAAGCGCCGTGGGTGACATTCGGTGGTGGGCATCGGTTTCGACCACGCGTGAGCCGGTGGTCGGGTGGAGGCCGAGGGTATTGCTTGCCCGGGCTACTGAGTAGTGAGTGTCCGCCGTATGCAGGATGCACAGGCGGGGAAGTGCGTCGTATCCGTGAATCGCGAGGGTTTTGTTTCGGGCGATGAGCAGTGCTTGAAGGTTGGACTGGGTTCCGCCGGAAGTGAATGCGCCGTGGGATCCTGCGGCAGGCCACTGGAGTTTTTCGCAGAGCCAGTGCAGGAGCTTTTGCTCGATGAGCGCGGCGGAGGACGCCTGGTCCCACGATTCGACGGCAGTGTTCACGGCGCTGGCGATGGCGTCTCCGGCTACGGCTACGGCCGAGATCGGGCAGTTCAGGTGGGCAATGTAGTGGGGATGGTGGTACCAGACGGCGTGGTCGAGCCATAGTCGGCGCAGTTCGCTCAGGCTCTTCCGGAGGGAACCGAGGGGATTTTTGAGATCGACGCCATCGACTGCGGCGCCCAGCTGCTCTGGGGGCGTGGCGCTGCACGGGCCGTGCTCCTCTGTGAGATAGTCCGTCGCCACGTGGGAGGCGGCGGAGAATACATCAGCCAGGCGAGTGGGTGAGTGTCCGACGAGATCATCGTCGAAGTCGATGCGGGGAGGGAGCGTCGTGGACCGGGGGCTGCCGGGCGCGACCCTTGCTTTGGTGGACTCGTTGATCGAATTGAACATGCGGGACACCATAACAAGGCTAGGCTTACCTTACCTGATAGGAAATTGAAGTTATCCTACGAATTTGAGTCGATCAACGGTTTCGGTGGAGTGCATGGATTGCGCATCGACGCACTGAGAAGGCCCCGACGCCTGTCGGGGCTCAAATTATGCGGCGGTCGCGCGCTCCGATCGTTACCGATCAGCAGCGACTCTTAAGGGCGGGCTTTGCCGAGGAACCAATACGGGCACCACTGCACCTCGGCGGGGCTGAGCTGCCATGTGTTCACGCAGTGGCGGCGCACCTGCTTGCAGAGGCTACCCTCGCCGGCAACCCAGACGTAGCGGGCGAGGCGGGCGGGGTGCTCGAGATAATCTATGCGCTCGAGTAGGCGCGCGGTGTGCGTGGCGAATTCGGTGGCGGGGGAGAATAGGAGCTCAAGGCTGCCGAGCCTGCCCTGCCATTCCGAGAGCAACTTCGGCTCAATGTCCTCGGAGTTTTCCGCGACCGCAATCACGTGCATCTCCTGTAGCTGTTGTGGTGCGAAGGCTGCTGTGTACTCCAGGATCGCTCGCAGGGACGGCAGCGCGGAGGGGTCCGCGATGAGGGTCTGTGCCGAGTTAGCGCGGTGCCATAGCCCCTGGGCGGTCCAGATGCCCACTTCCGAACCCACCTGGGCGGAGAGGCACCACCGGAGGCCCGGGCCCACTTGCTCATCGGTGTCGAGGTTCTGTTGAGTGATGCCGTGGGTCACGATGTCGAAGGTGAGCTCGCCTTCGTGCGGGTCGAAGCGGCGTACGGTGTACCAGCGCAGGTTCGGCCGGACCTGTTCGGGCATCGCGGCGACGGCGGCGCGCAGATTTTCGCCGCCTGGGTGCTGCGGGAGGTGCAGTGGCGCGCCGGGTTGTGGCATGAGCAGCCCGAAGAACTCATCCGGGCCGGAGAGTTGGTGCGCCGCAAAGGCGGGAGAGTGCAGCGTAATGCGGCGCAGCCGGGGCGACGGTGCGGACACTGCGCGGACTGTGGCGCGGAAAAGCTCATGTCCTCCGGCCTGCGGCGGGGTGAGCAGGCTGTGATCGGAGAACGCGGCCTGCTGGCGGGAGCTGGGTGTGAGCTTCGTGAGCGATGGGGCGACACTATTCATGATGGGGATTAGCTTACCCTTACCTACCTTCAGCCGGAAAGGGGGCGGGCGAGTCTGATCCCCGCGATAGCTGTGCGGGGGGGGCTGAAACGCAGGCAACAAAAAGCGAGGCTCGAGGGTGAACCTCGGGCCCCGCTGGAGCTCAGGCCGGCTGGCTAGCCGGGCAAAGCGGCAGTATTACTTGGTGAACTGCTTGACGATCTTCTCGATGTTCGCGAAGAGAGCGGAGATGGAGCCCAGGAAGCCAACGACGGCAGCGACGGCCGATGCGATGCTGGTGAACTTCTCGACGGGCCCGGTCTCCTCATCCCAACCAAAGATCTTGGAAGAACCCGTAGCCTCTGGCGTTTCGTCTGGGTTGGTGGTGTCCTTGCCCTCGTTCTCGTTCTCCTCCTCTGGATCCGGGGTGAACTCCTTCTTGTCCTGGATGAGGGAGCCGAATGTGCCGGCCTCAGAGGAGATCTTGATCTGCTCCTGGTTCCCCCTCAGCGACGGCGACGCCGTGGGATAGAGCGACGGAGGAAGCAGCTGCGAGTGCGGTGATGGTCTTCTTCACGAAGAATCCTTCCCGGCCGCTGGTTACGAGGACCGATTGTGTCAATGAAGTTTTAGAGCAATCCGGCGCTGAATTCTCATGCTTCACCGGTTCCCCGGTGTGGTCACAAACCCGGGCGAAAACTTTTCGACCACGTCCAGCGCGGACGCAGGAAAGTATAAGCCAAAGATGATAAAAGAGCGCCTGTATTTTTAGGGGCTATGGACGGACCTTGCGGGGCGCCGGTAAAGCTCCAGCATGCGCTTGAAAAGGCGCCCAAAAAAGCACCTCAAGGTGTCGTAAATCACATCGAGCGCCCGCGCCGCATAGCACCTGGAGCTCAATAATTTGGGAGGTCGGGAAGCCTGTGCCATAATGTACAGGTTGCCTCGCGCGGGCACGCTTCGGCGTGCGCGCAATAACCGGGGCAAGGACCGCGTGCGTGAGGGTCGGAAATCCCGCGCACACCAACTACTAGGTTCTAGGAGACTCTAAAGTGCTTCAGCAAGAATCGCGCGTGCGAGTAGCTGACAACTCGGGTGCCCGGGAAATCCTGGTCATCCGCGTGCTCGGCGGCTCCGTCAAGCGCAGCGCTGGCATTGGCGATGTCGTGGTTGCAACCGTCAAGGAAGCAGCCCCAGGCGGCACCGTCAAGGAAAACGAAATCGTGCGTGCAGTCATCGTCCGCACCAAGAAGCCAACCCGCCGCCCAGACGGTTCCTACATCTCTTTCGATGAGAACGCAGCCGTCATCATCAAGGCCAACGATAACGACCCACGTGGTACCCGTATCTTCGGCCCAGTCGCTCGTGAGCTTCGCGAGAAGAAGTTCATGAAGATCGTTTCTCTTGCTCCGGAGGTGCTGTAAATGAAGATCCGCAAGGGCGATACCGTCATTGTTATCTCCGGCCCGGACAAGGGTGCTAAGGGCAAGGTTATCGAGGCCTACCCGAAGCGCGACAAGGTTCTTGTCGAGGGCGTCAACCGCATCAAGAAGCACGTAGCCAACTCCGCCCCTGAGCGTGGCGCAGAGTCCGGCGGCATCGTGACCCAGGAGGCACCGATCCACGTCTCCAACGTGATGGTCATCGACTCCGACGGCAACCCGACCCGCATTGGTTACCGCTTCGAAGACGGCAAGAAGATCCGCGTATCCAAGCGCAACGGGAAGGACATCTAAGGATGAGCGACAACTACACTCCTCGTCTGAAGGCTCAGTACCGTGAGGAAATCCGGGAAAAGCTGCAGGCTGAGTTCAACTTCGACAACGTCATGCAGATCCCAGGCGTGACCAAGGTTGTCGTCAACATGGGCGTCGGCGACGCTGCACGTGACTCCAAGATGATCAACGGCGCAATCGCTGACCTGACCGCAATCACCGGCCAGAAGCCGCAGGTCCGCACCGCGAAGAAGGCAATCGCTAACTTCAAGCTGCGTGAGGGCATGCCAATCGGCGCCCGCGTCACCCTGCGTGGCGACCGCATGTGGGAGTTCCTTGACCGCCTGCTCACGATCGCGCTGCCGCGTATTCGTGACTTCCGCGGCCTCTCCGACCGCCAGTTCGACGGCCACGGCAACTACACCTTCGGCCTCTCCGAGCAGACCATGTTCTACGAGATCGACGTGGACAAGATGGACCGTCCGCGCGGTATGAACATCACCGTCGTTACCACTGCCACGAACGACGAAGAGGGCCGCGCACTGCTGCGTCGCCTCGGCTTCCCGTTCAAGGACAAGGACGGCAAGATGCAGCAGGCGGACTAGTTTCTAGTCTTCTGTAGCTCTTTAACAGCGCCCCACCGATTACGGTGGGGCGCTGTTGCTATGTGGGCGAGGGGTCAGAGGGAAACAAGGTGATACGTCATCGACAGCGCGGTGATTGGTCGCTAGGCTGGGGGTCGTTCTGCATTTATTAGCATCCCGGTGCTTTCGTGCCGGAGGTGCGGATAAGAAACGAAGGAGAAAATATGTCTTTCCTGCCAAGCGCGATCCTGCGTTCCGTCCCGGGTGCCTACATCGTCAACTCAGCCATCGAGAAGTTCGGCGCAGAGCCGGCTAAGTCCGCTGGCCTCCAGCAGTTCGCCGCCACCGGCGTCCCGGCTCTGAAGAAGCTGCCCAGCGATCAGTTCGCCAATATCCTCGGTGGCGCAGAGCTCGCCGTCGGCGGTGCACTGCTCGCGCCCTTCGTCTCCAACAAGCTCGCGGGCGCTGCCCTGACCACCTTCGGTGCCGGGCTGCTCACGATGTACTTCCGCAACCCGAACATGACCCAGGAGGATGGCATCCGCCCGACCGAGGAGGGGCTGCAGCTCTCCCCGAACGTCTTCCTCGTGGCGATCGGCGCCGGACTCGTCGCCATGGACGCCTCCGACGGCGCAAGCAAGCTGAACACGAAGCGGAAGATCAAGAAGGCTGAGAAGCGCGCAGAAAAGCGGGCCCTCAAGGCCGAAAACTAAGGCTGCGTAGTCTCCGGCGTGGATTAACGAGGGCGCACTCCATCACGTCGGGGAGGGTTCGCGCCTGGAGCCGGAGATAATTCACGCTGGGTTCACCCTCGCCTCCCTTGAAGGTCACTTCGATTGCCTATCTTGTTGCTCGCAAGACCCACAACAAGAAGGACAATTACGTGGCTATCAAGGGCATGAACCTGCTTTTTCAATCTCGTCGCTCATCCCGCACCTGTACCTACAAGTGCGGTAACGCATGCTTCGGCGAGTGCGGAAACACCTCCTCGAACCCATACTTCGGGGACATCTCCCGCCGCAGCGTGCTGCGCGGCGCCGGGCTGGCAGCGCTGACGGTCGGCGGCGGAACGGCACTCGCGGCCTGCGCCGACGGCAGCACCGCCCAGTCCGCTGGTTCCTCCGAGGGCGGCAAGGCGCCCGGCCCGCTGAAGGGCATGCAGTTCGAGCCGGTGGCTGCCAATGAGAAGGACGAGCTCGTGGTGCCAGAGGGCTATGCCTCCGGCGTCCTGATCGCCTGGGGTGACCCGATCTTCCCGGACGCCCCGAAGTTCGATCCATACAAGCAGACCGCCAAGGCTGCGGAGCGCCAGTTCGGCTTCAACAACGACTTCGCCGGCCTGCTGGAGCACCCGAAAGACCCGAACCGCCTGCTGTACGTGTGCTCCCACGAGTACACCACCGAGCCTCACATGTTCCCGCGCTACGACGCCGAGAATCCCACCGATGAGCAGATCAACATCGGCCTGGCCAACCACGGCCACACCATCCTCGAAGTCTCGAAGGTCGGCAAGACCGGCGAGCTCAAGCGGGAGTTCGGCCCCCTGAACCGCCGCATCACCGGCGAGACCATCTTCGAGATGCGCGGCGTGGCCGCCGGCCACGAGCTGGTCAAGACCAAGGCCGACCCCACCGGCAAGAAGGTCCGCGGCACCCTGAACAACTGCTCCGGCGGCATCACCCCGTGGGGCACCTTCCTCTCCGGCGAGGAAAACTTCGAGCAGTACTGGGCCAACGCCGACAAGGCCCAGGTCGAGGGCAAGGCGAAGGAAGACATCAAGCGCTTCGACGCCCCAGAGGGCGCCTCCGAGCGCAAGTGGGAGCGCCTCCACGACCGCTTCGACCTGGCCAAGGAGCCCAACGAGTTCCACCGCTTCGGCTGGATGGTCGAGGTCGACCCAACCGACCCGTACTCCACCCCGGTCAAGCACACCTCCATGGGCCGCTTCAAACACGAAGCCGGCAACATCTACGTCACCGACGACGGCACCGTCGTCTGCTATTCCGGCGACGACGCCCGCTTCGAGTACATCTACAAGTTCGTCTCCTCCAAGAAGATCAAGGAGGGGGACATGAAGCACAACATGACCATCCTCGACGAGGGCACTCTCTACGTCGCCACCCTGAAGGGCAACTCCCCGGACAAGGAGATTACCGGCGACGGGGAGCTGCCAGAGGACGGCAAGTTCGACGGCACCGGCCAGTGGAAGAAGCTGCTGACCGTCACCGCGGACGGCGCGAAGTCCCACGTCGAGGGCTTCACCCCGGAGGAGGTCGCCATCTACACCCGCATGGCTGCGGACAAGGTGGGTGCGACCAAGATGGACCGCCCGGAGGACTTCGAAGCCAACCCGCACACCGGCCTGGTCTACGTCGCACTGACCAATAACAAGTACCGCGGTGCGACCGGCGAGAACGCGGAGAAGAACCAGGAAGACCCGACGGAGTACGCCCCGATCCGGGAGAACAAGAACGGCCTGGTCATGGAGATCGACGACGAGCACGCGGGGGAGAAGTTCACCTGGAACCTGCTGCTGGTCTGCGGCGACCCGGAGGAGGCAGAGACCTACTTCGGCGGCTTCGATAAGTCCAAGGTTTCCCCGATCTCCTGCCCGGACAACCTGGCTTTCGACTCCCACGGCAACTTGTGGATCTCCACCGACGGCAACGCGCTGGACAGCAACGACGGCCTGTACGCGGTCGGCCTGAAGGGCGAGAACCGTGGCGAGACCCGCTGCTTCCTCACCGTCCCGGTAGCTGCGGAGACCTGCGGTCCGATTGTCACCGACGAGCGCGTCATGGTGAACGTCCAGCACCCAGGCGAGGACGACGACGCCACCTTCGAAAAGCCCGCCTCCCACTGGCCGGACGGCGGTAACTCTGTTCCGCGCCCCGCCGTGGCTGTGGTGTGGCGGCGCGATGGTAAGAAGATTGGCATGGAGGCCTAGCGGGGAGGCCTAGCGGGGAGGCCTAGGGGGATCAAGAGAACCGCCGCGGCGACCATGACTTTCCGCCGCGGCGGTGGGCAATTTTCGGGGGATTTTTTGGGGGCGGTTTTCCGGCGGGGCAGCAAGACGGTCGAGGTGGATAGCTAGCGTGCCCACCGGCTCCGGGTTGGCAATAAATACGCAGGTTGCTAAGCTTGTCGAGTCTTGTTGCGGGAAAAGTGTGCCCACAGCGCACTTGACGTGCGCAGATCTGCTCACACAGTCAACAAGAGCTAGTAAGAAAACATCCACTTTGTTGTAGGCCCCCTGCCCATAGCGGCCGCGGACACATCTTGGTAGCGAGCGCCCCAAGCTATTGGGCTTGGAAGTGCGTTAGTCGCCAGCGAGTCGCGGTGCACGCGAAAAGGGTGGGAACGGGAACCGCAACGAGAAAGGTAAAGGTCACCTAAACCATGACCATGACTGACCCGATCGCGGACATGTTGTCCCGCGTACGGAACGCTTCCAACGCGTTCCACGATAGCGTCACGATGCCTTCCTCCAAGCTCAAGGCTCACATTGCTGAGATCCTGAAGCAGGAAGGTTTCATCGAAGACTTTGCCGTCAACGACCGCAAGGATGGCAAGGCAGGCAAGGAGCTTGAGATCACCCTCAAGTACGGCCCGACCCGCGAGCGTGCTCTCGCCGGTGTCCGCCGCGTCTCCAAGCCGGGCCTGCGTGTGTATACCAAGTCCACCAATCTGCCAAAGGTTCTCGGTGGCCTGGGCGTGGCAATCATCTCCACGTCCCACGGCCTGCTGACTGACCGTGAGGCCTCGAACAAGGGCGTCGGCGGCGAAGTGCTCGCCTACGTCTGGTAATAGAAGGAGGAACCAAGCATGTCTCGTATCGGCTTCGCTCCGGTGTCCGTCCCTTCTGGCGTCACCGTCACCATCAACGGTCAGAACGTTGAGGTCAAGGGCCCGAAGGGCACCCTCAGCTCTGACATCCCAGCGCCGATCGCAGTGGCACAGGAAGGCGACGAGATCGTCGTCTCCCGCCCGGACGATCACCGCAAGAACCGCTCCCTGCACGGCCTTTCCCGCTCCCTCGTCAACAACATGGTTGTTGGCGTGACCGAGGGCTACACCACGAAGATGGAGATCTTCGGCGTTGGTTACCGTGTGCAGCTCAAGGGCAAGGACCTCGAGTTCTCCCTGGGCTACTCCCACCCAATCCTGATCAAGGCTGACGAAGGTATCACCTTCGCCGTGGACGGAAACACCAAGTTCTCCATCTCTGGCATCGACAAGCAGAAGGTCGGACAGATCGCCGCCAACATTCGTGGCCTGCGTAAGGATGACCCATACAAGGGTAAGGGCATCCGCTACGAGGGCGAGCAGGTCCGTCGCAAGGTCGGAAAGACGGGTAAGTAATGAGCAACAACGATTCCAACAAGGCTGGCAAGCGCCTTCCGCTGGGCAAGGACATCTCCACTCGCCGTCGCGTTGCGCGCTCCCGCCGTCACAACCGCATCCGCAAGACCATCCAGGGCACCCCGGAGACCCCGCGTCTCGTCGTGCACCGTTCTTCTCGCCACATGCACGCACAGATCATCGACGACACCGTCGGTCACACCCTGTGCGCTGCGTCCACCCTCGAAGCAGAGGTCCGTGGAGTCGAGGGCGACAAGAAGGCACGTGGCGCCAAGGTTGGCGAACTGATCGCACAGCGTGCGAAGGAAGCTGGCATCGAGGCAGTTGTCTTCGACCGCGCTGGCTACCAGTACCACGGCCGCGTCGCCGCTCTGGCTGACGCCGCCCGCGAAGGTGGTCTGAAGTTCTAATGATCACCAACACCATGAACTCCAACGGAAGGAACGCGTGATGTCGGAACGTGACCGTAACGGCGGACGCTCCGCCGATAACAACCGCAACGATCGCAACGAGCGCGGTGGCCGCAACGAGCGCGGTGGCCGTAACGATCGTCGCAACCAGCAGGACGAGCGCAACCAGTACATCGAGCGCGTCGTCACCATCAACCGTGTGTCTAAGGTCGTCAAGGGCGGTCGTCGCTTCAGCTTCACCGCTCTGGTGATCGTGGGTGACGGTCAGGGCATGGTCGGTGTCGGCTACGGCAAGGCCAAGGAAGTCCCGGCCGCTATTCAGAAGGGCGCCGAGGAAGCTCGCAAGAACTTCTTCCGCGTCCCGATGATCAACGGCACCATCACCCACCCGGTGCAGGGCGAGGCCGCAGCAGGCGTCGTCATGCTGCGTCCGGCTGCTCCAGGTACCGGTGTTATCGCCGGTGGCGCAGCCCGCCCGGTGCTGGAGTGCGCTGGCATCCAGGACATTCTCTGCAAGTCGCTTGGCTCGCCGAACGCCATCAACGTTGTTCACGCAACGGTGGCCGGCCTGAAGGAGCTCGTGCGCCCAGAAGAGGTCGCCGCACGTCGTGGCAAGAGCCTCGAAGAGGTTGCTCCGGCAGCCATGCTGCGCGCCCGTGCTGCAGGACAGGGGGCATAACCCATGGCACTGAAGATCCGTCAGATCAAGGGCACTGTTGGTAAGAAGCAGAACCAGCGTGACACGCTGCGTTCCCTCGGCCTGAAGCGCATCGGTCAGGAAGTCATCCGCGAGGACAACTCTGTCACCCGCGGCATGGTCCACACCGTTCGCCACCTGGTCGAGGTCGAAGAAGTGGCAGGGGAGTAAAAATGAGCGATCCAATCAAGCTCCACGACCTCCGTCCGGCCAAGGGTGCAAACAAGGCCAAGACCCGCGTGGGTCGTGGTGAAGCATCCAAGGGTAAGACCGCTGGTCGTGGTACGAAGGGCACCAAGGCCCGCAACCAGGTTCCTGCATACTTTGAGGGTGGCCAGATGCCACTGCAGATGCGTCTGCCGAAGCTCAAGGGATTCAAGAACAACAACAAGGTGATCTTCCAGGTCGTGAACGTCTCCGACCTGGCGAAGGCCTTCCCGAACGGCGGCGACGTCGCAGTTGCAGACCTCGTCGCAGCTGGCCTGGTCCGCGCTAAGCAGCCGGTCAAGGTTCTGGGTAACGGCGAGATCAGCGTCAAGCTGAACGTCACCGCAAACAAGTTCTCGGGCTCCGCCAAGGAGAAGATCGAGAAGGCAGGCGGCTCCGTCACGGAGGCTTAAGCCTGAACAGCGCAGCCAGGCGAGGGGATCCTCGCCCGGTAACGCCACAAGAAGACCCCGCACGGTGCACCACGCACCGGCGGGGTCTTGTGCTTTGCGTGAGCTGTGCGTCGACCAGCTCGGAAACTTTCTAAACACCCAGCCAAACTGTTAGTCTGGTTTGGTTATCTGCCTAGGCGAGCCTAATCCAGTGGCCGCCCAGGGGTGGCAAAACCAGCAACCGGCAGCACGGCGAACCAGCCTGTGTCCGCACCGGCTGCTATTTTGCTACTAGAGACTTCAATTCCACGGCGCACGCCCTGCGGCACCGGCTCAGCGACACCTCGCGCGGCCGCCCAGAGCGGGCCCACCAACACAGGAGGCCAGTTTGTCCGCCATCACCGGGGCGTTCAAAAACGTTGATCTCCGCAAGAAGATCCTTTTCACTCTTGCGATGATCATCCTGTACCGCATCGGCTCGCAGATCCCAACGCCGGGCGTCGACTACGCAAGCATCACCAAGCAGATCTCGGAGCTCACCGAGTCCTCCGCGGTCTACTCGCTGATCAACCTCTTCTCCGGCGGTGCGCTGCTGCAGCTGTCGATCTTCGCGATCGGCATCATGCCGTACATTACGGCGTCGATTATCGTGCAGCTGCTCACCGTGGTCATCCCGAAGTTCGAGCAGCTGAAGAAGGAGGGCCAGACTGGGCAGGCGAAGATGACGGAATACACCCGTTATCTCACCGTCGCGCTGGCCCTGCTGCAGTCCGCGGGCATCGTCGCCCTGGCGGACCGCGAGCAGCTGCTCGGCGAGGGCATCCCAGTGCTCCAGGACGATGTCGGCATCTTCGGATTGATCGTCATGGTCCTCATCATGACCTCCGGCGCGGTGCTTGTGATGTGGCTCGGCGAGTTGATCACCGACCGCGGCGTGGGTAACGGAATGTCCCTGCTCATCATGGCAGGCATCGCAACCACCCTGCCGGGGGAGGGGATCTCCATCCTCTCCAACTCCGGTGGCTTCATCTTCGGTGCGGTGGTCTTCGGCATGCTGCTGCTCATTGTCGGCGTGGTCTTCGTCGAGCAGGGCCAGCGCCGCATCCCGGTGCAGTACGCCAAGCGCATGATCGGTCGCCGCCAGTACGGCGAGACCTCCACCTACCTGCCGCTCAAGGTCAACCAGGCCGGCGTGATCCCGGTGATCTTCGCGTCCTCCCTGCTGACCGTCCCGATCCTGATCACCCAGATCATCCAGTCCGGCGCCGCAGGTGGCGAGGACGTTGCGAACAACTGGTGGAACCGCAACGTCATGACCGTCCTGCAGAACCCGGCGGCATGGCAGTACATCCTGGTCTACCTCGCGCTGATCATCTTCTTCTCCTTCTTCTACGTCTCCGTCCAGTACGACCCGTACGACCAGGCGGACAACATGAAGAAGTACGGTGGCTTCATCCCGGGCATCCGCCCGGGCCGCCCGACCGCCGAGTACCTCGGCTACGTGATGAACCGCCTTCTGGTCGTGGGCTCCCTGTACTTGGGTATCATTGCGGTGCTGCCCAACATCCTCATTAACTTGGGAGTGGACACGTCCCAGGCCTCCGGCGGCGGCATGCCGTTCGGTGGTACCGCGGTTCTGATTCTCGTGTCCGTGGCCCTGACCACGGTCAAGCAGATCGAATCGCAAATGATGCAAGCTAACTACGAAGGATTCCTCAAATGAGACTAGTTCTCCTCGGCCCTCCCGGTGCCGGCAAGGGCACCCAGGCCCAGCTGCTCTCCGACGCACTGAACATCCCGCACATCTCCACGGGCGACCTGTTCCGCGCGAACATCTCCCAGGGCACCGAGCTCGGCAAGCAGGCCCAGGAGTACATGGACGCCGGCAAGCTGGTCCCCACCGAGGTCACCGCGAACATGGTTCGCGCCCGCCTCGACGAGGACGACGCCGCCAACGGCTTCCTGCTGGACGGCTTCCCGCGCACCATCGAGCAGGCAGACCTGCTCGAGGAGATGCTCAAGGAGAAGGACCTGAAGCTGGACGCGGTCATCAACTACCAGGTCTCCGAGGACGTCGTGGTCGAGCGCATGCTCTCCCGTGGCCGTAACGACGACAACGAGTCCACGATCCGCACCCGCCTGCAGGTCTACCGCGAGGAGACCGCACCGCTGATCGACTACTACCAGGGCCGCATCCTCAACATCGACGCCGAGGGCTCCGTGGAGGACATCTCCGAGGCCACCCTCTGCGCCCTGGATAAGTAAGCGCTAGGACTCGTCGCCGCCAGCAAGTGCGGTGACGTGCCCGCTAGGGCCCGACGGGGTCCGATAGTTTCCCGCCCATTTTCCGGACGTCACCGGTGGGCGGGTTTAACTTTTGGCCCACCAATCCGGGCCAAAGAAGACACAATCACAAGGAGGCTTTCGGTGGCTTTCCGAAAGAAGAGCAAAAAGATCGCCGCGAAGACACCCGCGGAACTGGACGCCATGCAGGCAGCCGGCGAGATCGTGGGGCGGACCCTGCAGGCCGTGAAGGCCGCCGCGAAGCCGGGCGTCAGCACCCTCGACCTCGA
Source organism: Candidatus Corynebacterium intestinavium (assembly GCA_019120635.1). Taxonomy (GTDB): domain Bacteria; phylum Actinomycetota; class Actinomycetes; order Mycobacteriales; family Mycobacteriaceae; genus Corynebacterium; species Corynebacterium intestinavium. The sequence continues at coordinate 17,776 of DWUR01000006.1, forward strand.
CGAAATCGCTGAGGCCACCATCCGCGAGGCCGGCGCCACGCCAGCATTCCTCGGTTACCAGGGCTTCCCGGGTTCGATCTGCAGCTCCGTCAACGACATGGTCGTCCACGGCATCCCGGCGGCGGACGTCGTCCTGAAGGAAGGCGACCTCGTCTCCATCGACTGCGGTGCCATCCTCGACGGCTGGGTGGGGGACTCTGCCTGGACCTTCGGCATCGGTGAGATTGCCCGCGAACACGAGCTGCTCAACCAGGCCACCGAGTGGGTCCTCATGGAGGGTCTGAAGGCCATGCGCCCGGGCAACCACCTGACGGACGTCTCCCACGCCCTCGAAGTGGCGGCCCGCAAGGCCGAGGATAAGTTCGGCGTGCCGCTGCACATCATCGACGGGTACGGCGGCCACGGCATCGGCCGCAGCATGCACGAGGACCCGTACCTCGCCAACGAGGGCCGCCCGGGGCGAGGGCCGGTCATCCAGGAGGGTTCCGTGCTCGCGATCGAGCCGATGCTTTCCCTCGGCACCATCGACACCGCCGTGCTCGACGACGATTGGGGAGTGGTGACCGTGGACGGCAGCTACTCCTCCCACTGGGAGCACACCGTCGCCGCCACCGCTACCGGCCCGCGCATCCTCACCCCGCGCCGCTAATCCACCGGGCTCCTCCGCCCATGGCCTGGAGTTGTTAAAGCCCCAGGTCACGTGTACGATAGAACGATGGTGCACGTGACGCACCCCAAAAACGGGGAGCCAAGAATGCCGCACTATCGTAGCGATACACGCACAAATAGCCGATGACCAGCATGTTCATCGGGGAAATGTGGAGGATATGGCCAAAGAAGGTGCCATTGAGGTCGAGGGCCGCATCATCGAGCCCCTGCCGAATGCAATGTTCCGAGTCGAGCTGGATAACGGGCACAAGGTGCTCGCACACATCTCTGGCAAGATGCGCCAGCACTACATCCGCATCCTTCCTGAGGACCGCGTTGTAGTCGAGCTTTCCCCATACGACCTCTCTCGTGGTCGTATCGTTTACCGCTACAAGTAAAAAACTCTGTCAGCCTTCGTACATCCAAATCTCACCCGCCCATGGTCACATGCGGTACGGCCGCGCAACACGTGGCCATGTGGGTGAGGTTGCCTACCTCTGGCCGCGGCGGCCGGAGCCCGCTGCTGAACCTCTTGACAACGACCCCGCCCCATTGCGGGTGACGTCCTAAAAGAAGGAAGCAGACCACCGGGATGAGTACGGAGAAAACCGCCGTAAAACCGGAAGGATAATGCCATATGGCACGCCTTGCTGGTGTAGACCTGCCACGCGAAAAGCGCATGGAGGTCGCACTGACCTACATCTTCGGAATCGGCCCAGCCCGATCCAAGGAGCTGCTGGAAAAGACCGGCATCTCCCCGGACCTGCGTTCCAAGGACCTGAGCGACGAGCAGCTCGCAGCTCTGCGTGACGTGATCGAGAACAACTGGAAGGTGGAGGGTGACCTCCGCCGCGAAGTCCAGGCCGACATCCGTCGCAAGATCGAGATTGGTTCCTACCAGGGACTGCGCCACCGCCGTGGCCTGCCAGTCCGTGGCCAGCGCACCAAGACCAACGCTCGTACCCGTAAGGGCCCGAAGAAGACGATCGCAGGAAAGAAGAAGTAATGGCTGCACCGAAGAGCTCCGCTACGCGCGCCCGCCGCGGCCGTCGCGTAGTCAAGAAGAATGTGACCCAGGGTCACGCGTACATCAAGTCCACCTTCAACAACACCATCGTGTCCATCACGGACCCGAAGGGCCACGTCATCTCGTGGGCATCCTCCGGCCAGGTTGGCTTCAAGGGTTCCCGCAAGTCCACGCCTTTCGCCGCACAGATGGCTGCCGAGTCCGCCGCCCGCAAGGCAATGGAGCACGGCATGAAGAAGGTCGACGTTTTCGTCAAGGGGCCGGGCTCTGGTCGCGAGACCGCAATCCGCTCCCTGTCCACCGCTGGGCTTGAGGTCGGCACCATCGCCGACGTCACCCCACAGCCGCACAACGGCTGCCGCCCACCGAAGCGTCGTCGCGTCTAAGAAAAGAAAGGTTAAGGGATAAACAATGGCTCGTTATACCGGCCCAGTTACCCGTAAGTCCCGTCGCCTCCGCGTCGACCTCGTCGGTGGCGACCGTTCCTTCGAGCGCCGCCCGTACCCACCGGGTCAGGCTGGCCGCGCTCGCATCAAGGAGTCGGAGTACCTGATCCAGCTGCAGGAGAAGCAGAAGGCTCGCTTCACCTACGGCGTCATGGAGAAGCAGTTCCGCCGTTACTACGCAGAGGCCAACGCAATGCCGGGCAGGACCGGTGACAACCTGGTCATCCTGCTGGAGGCTCGCCTCGACAACGTGATCTACCGCGCTGGTCTGGCACGCACCCGTCGCCAGGCACGTCAGCTGGTCTCCCACGGTCACTTCACCGTGAACGGCAAGAAGATCAACGTTCCGTCCTACCGCGTCTCCCAGTACGACATCATCGATGTCCGCGATCGTTCCCGCTCCATGCTCTGGTTCGAAGAGGCACAGGACAACCTGGTCGACGCCAACGTTCCGGCGTGGCTGCAGGTCGTTCCGTCCACCCTGCGCATCCTCGTGCACCAGCTGCCCGAGCGCGCTCAGATCGACATCCCGCTGCAGGAGCAGCTCATCGTCGAGTACTACTCCAAGTAGTCCACGACACCGATCTGAAAAACAGACATTTACTCCCCGCCGTCTACCACCACGGTGCACGGCAATCCTGCTACCGGCGTCAAATAGCGGTCGCCGACAAGGAGAAGTAACACATGCTGATTTCCCAGCGTCCAGAGCTGTCCGAGGAGTTCATCGACGACTCCCGCTCCCGGTTCGTCATCGAGCCGCTTGAGCCGGGCTTCGGCTACACCCTCGGCAACTCCCTGCGCCGCACCCTGCTGTCCTCCATCCCAGGTGCAGCCGTGACCTCCCTGCGGATCGATGGTGTGCTCCACGAGTTCACCACCGTCCCGGGCGTGAAGGAGGATGTCTCCGACATCATCCTGAACATCAAGTCCCTCGTCCTGTCGAGCGACTTCGATGAGCCGGTCACCATGTACCTGCGCAAGGAAGGCCCAGGAGCGGTCACCGGCGCAGACATCGAGACCCCAGCTGGCGTGGAGGTCCACAACAAGGACCTGCACATCGCAACCCTCAACGAGCAGGGCAAGCTGGATATCGAGCTGGTCGTTGAGCGCGGCCGTGGCTACGTCCCAGCCGCCACCTCCACCGATGAGATCGGTCGCATCCCAGTCGACCAGATCTACTCCCCGGTCTTGAAGGTCAGCTACAAGGTCGAGGCAACCCGTGTCGAGCAGCGCACGGACTTCGACAAGCTGATCCTCGACGTGGAGACCAAGAGCTCCATGTCCGCGCGCGACGCCATGGCGTCCGCCGGCAAGACCCTGGTCGAGCTGTTCGGCCTGGCACAGGAGCTCAACATCGAGGCGGAGGGTATCGAAATCGGCCCGTCCCCCCAGGAATCCGAGCACATCGCCGCATATAACATGCCGATCGAGGACCTGGACTTCTCCGTGCGCAGCTACAACTGCCTGAAGCGGGAAGAGATCCACACCGTTGGTGAGCTGGCTGCTCGCACCGAGTCCGATCTGCTGGACATCCGGAACTTCGGCCAGAAGTCCATCAACGAGGTCAAGGTCAAGCTGGCTGGCTTGGGCCTGGCACTCAAGGACTCCCCAGAAGGTTTCGACCTCTCCGACATCGAAGGCTACGACGCCGAGACCGGTGAGTGGGTCGAGACCGAGGGCGAAGACATCGCGGAGTAAATCGCACTTAAGCGCTCAAAGCTTTTAACCCACTCGAGGAGAAGACATGCCAACCCCTAAGAAGGGCGCCCGTCTGGGCGGATCTGCTTCCCACCAGAAGAAGATCCTGTCCAATCTCGCAGCCCAGCTGTTCGAGAACGGCGCAATCAAGACCACGGACGCCAAGGCGAAGCTCCTGCGTCCCTACGCTGAGAAGATCATCACCAAGGCCAAGAACGGTACCCTGGCTGATCGTCGCAACGTTCTGAAGCTCATCCCGAACAAGGACGTCGTGTCCCACCTGTTCACCGAGCTGGCCCCGAAGTTCGAAGGCCGTGAGGGCGGTTACACCCGCATCATCAAGCTGGAGAACCGCAAGGGCGACAACGCTCCGATGTCCCAGATCTCCCTGGTGACCGAGGAGCTGGCTTCCAAGGAGGCAGAGCGTGCAACCCGCGCTGCTGCATCCAAGAAGGCCGAGGAGAAGAAGGCTGCCGAGGCAGCTGAGGAGAAGGACGAGGCCGCAGAGGAGAAGTAATTCTCCGCGGAGGTGATCCTTCGATCTCCCAGCCGGCGGGTTCCGTGAGGGCCTGCCGGTAAGCCGGGTACTACGCACGAGCGTGGTGCCCGGCTTTTGCTATTGGTGGGGTTTCGGTGGTGAAGACGCTGCCGGGTAGGTTTGGGGGCATGAGTTCAACGGAAACTGGGGCAGCGGGGGACGCGAAAACCAGGACTGGGACGACGGTGACGGGGGCGGACGTCGACGTCGCAGCTAACGGTGCGGTGGGCGACGTCGACAACGACGCTGTGGACGGTGGCGGGGAGACCGTTCGGGTGCGGATGGACGTCTCCTATGACGGGACGGATTTCCACGGCTGGGCAGCGCAGAAGGGGGGCTTGCGGACCGTGCAGGGCGTGCTGGAGGAAAAGCTCTCGCTGGTGTGCCGTACGCCTGTGGAGCTGACGGTGGCGGGGCGGACAGACGCTGGCGTGCACGCCGATGGGCAGGTCTGCCACGCGGATATTCCGGCGGAGGCCTTCACGCAGCGGAGCCTGGCTAGGCCGGAGGATCTGGTGCGGCGGCTCTCCCGGATGCTGCCGGAGGATATTCGCCTGAACGCGGCGGTGGCTGCCCCGGAGGGCTTCGACGCGCGCTTTTCTGCGTTGCGGCGGCACTACGTGTATCGGGTGTGCACGGCCCCGGGCGGGCCGCTGCCGCGGCGTGTGCGGGACACCGCGCGCTGGCGCCGCCCGGTGGACTTGGAGAAGGTACAGATCGCGGCGGATGCGCTGGTAGGGCTGAATAATTTCGCGGCCTACTGCAAGGCGCGCGAGGGGGCGACGACGATCCGTGAGCTGCAGGAGTTCACCTGGAAAGATGTGTCCACGCCCGCGGAGCCGCAGACTTATGAGGCGCACGTGGTGGCGGATGCGTTTTGTTGGTCGATGGTGCGCTCCATCGTGGGGGCGTGCCTGACGGTGGGGGAGGGCAAGCGCCCGGAGAGTTTCACCGCCGAACTGCTGGAGATGGATGAGCGTAGCTCGCAGGTGCCGGTGGCGCCTGCGGAGGGGTTGAACCTGGTGGGCGTGGACTACCCGGATGCTTCGGAGTTGGCGGCGCGGGCTGCGGAGACGCGGGCGGTGCGGGAGCTGTAGGGGCTGTGTTTGCGGACCTGGGTGGTTTTCCTAGCGGGCCGCGTCCGCGTGCTCGATCGTGCTGGTGCTTGGAAGGTGCATCGGATCGAAGCGGACCTCGCGCCCACGGTGGCTCACGGTGCCACGGGAATCAATCACCAGATCCGCGATGACACCGTGGCGAGTGGCCTCCTCAGTGGAGGAAGCCAACACCACCCGGCAGACGGTCGGCGACCAGGCCTCCCGCCAGCGCTCGCCGAGCCCCTGGGCATCCTTGGCTGACTGACCTTGCGCGCCCTTCGCCGAGTGCACAGCCCCGGCAGCGGTCTGAGTGTTCGTGGCCTTTGCTTTGCCATTCGTAGCGTCGAGAAGCTCGGCGCGCAAAACCTGAACCCAGGGCAGGTCGGCGGGCAGGCGTTCCAGCAGGCGCTCGGCGGAACCAGCCCCGTGCAGCAGCACAGTCGAGCCCGGCACGAGCTGCACCTGCACCGGATTGCCCGTAGCGTTCAGCCCCAGCAGCCAACCGGGAGCAGGCAGCGCCCGGAACATCGGCCCCGGGTCGGTGAACTCGCTCTGAGCATGAGAGCTGCTGGAACCGCCGCCTCTGCTAAGCGCCTGCGCACCGACCTCGGACCCTGTGGTGGTGGATGGGGTGAGGCCATCGACCGGCCATGCCACCACCCCGGCGCCGGCGGCCGCGAAGGGCACGCGCCCGCTGAACGTCGCCGGGATCGAGGCGAAGGTCGCGCCCACATTCCCCGTGAGCAGGGCGGGCAGCTCCCCGCCGAGGTCCTGCTGGTGTACCAGCAGCGGCGAGCCAGCCACCGCGCTGGCGCTCGTGCTGACGTCCCCAAGGGAAGGAGACGGAGCGAGAGAAACGGGGCCGGAAATGGTGGCGCTGACGTCGTGCCCAGAAACCTCGGAGCCGGACGCACCCATGCCGGCGACCAGGCGCGGAACCCCCACGGTCACGGGCTCCGGCGCGTAGAAAAAGTCGTGCGGGGCGGGCGCGATCCGCCACACCTGCCGCGCCTGATCCTCCGGACGGACGCGAGCGCGCCACAGCCACCAACCACCCGCGGCAGCCAGCGCAGCGACGATCCCGATGAGCAAAACATGCACCACAAACACGCGAATTCCCCCTGCGTATCCCCCGGGATGACCCACATCCCTTGTTGATTCTCCCGAATTCTGTCACAGCGGATACGCCCGCGCATTAGATTGAAGAAATCGCCCTCGGGGGAGGGCAGCGGTGTGGTTCCTGCGGCAGGACTGCGGGGAACGCGCGTTAAGCACCGCACACCAGGGATAACGCACAGAATTCAGGGGGAACATCGTGCGCACCACAAGTCTGCAAGTATCGGGCTACCGTTTTGTGCTCCGACGGCTGGAGCTCGCGCTGGTCATCGGCGATCCGCGCATGGCCCACGACCCGCTGCGGGCCCAACGCCGCAGTATCGGGGTCGGGCTGCTGCTCAGCGCGCTGATCGCGGGTGGTGCGGTGATGCTCTCGCTGTTGCGGCCGGCCCCTTCCATTGACGACGCCGCCCTCGTCGCCGACGAGCAGGGCAGCCTTCACGTCCGACTGGAGGACGGTTTCCACCCGGTCAGCAACGTGGCCAGCGCCCGGCTGGTGCTGCGGCAGCCGGTGGAAGTGAAGAACTCCACTGCGGCGCTGATCCAGGAGGGCAATGGGGGAGCGCCGATGGGGCCCGCGGTGGGCATTGGGTACGTGCCTGGGCTGAACCCCGCGCCGGTGCGCCAGTGGCTGGTGTGCGATACCTCGGAGGCCGCGGGGAAGCCGGATACGCTGCAGGTCAGGGCCGTTGGTGAGGCGGAGAGCTACCAGCGGGGTGTGGTGCGCTCCGACGAGGCCGTGTGGCTGATTGATGGCACGAAGCGCAGCCTCGCGGAAGGCGGTGCTGCCCGTGCCCTCGGGGCGGTGGAGATCCCGATGGCTCCAGAGCTGCTGCACCGCTTCGATGAGCAGGCCGATAGCGTGATCCCGCGTGGCCTCTCTGGGTTGAAGAAGCCCTTCCATCGGGCAGGGACGGTGGCGCACGCCGGCGACCGGGCGTTTCTGGTTGGTCGCGGTGGGGTCTCGGAGGTGACCGGCCCGCGCCGGGAGTACGTGGAGGCCCTTGCGCCGGGTGGGAGCTTCGACGTAGAGCTGGGGGCGGTGATGACTCAGCCGACGATTGACCTGCTGCCGAACGTGCCGGAACGGGAGGCCTCCTGGGCGCACCCGGAGCAGACTTGCCTGGGGGAGAAGGGCCTGGCGGAGCCGGTGGGTGACGGCCGGGACGGGGACGGCGACGGTAAGCGTGCCGGGGAGGGTGACGGTCCTGCGGATCGGGCCGGGGCCGGTGGCAAGAATGGTGGCAAGGACGAGGGCGCGGAGCAGAACCCCCGGGCCGCCTACGCGGGACCGGCTGGCACGAGCGCACTGCTCACCGAGCGCGGCTTCTTCCTGGTCGACGCCACCGGCACCCGCTTCACGGTGGGCAAAGCCGAGGACCTCACGGCCCTCGGTTTCACCGAGCACACTCAGGTGCCCTGGCGGGTGATCTCGGGGCTGCCGGAGGGCGGGGTGCTCTCCGAAGCGAATGCCCGGGCAACCAGCACGAGCACCAGCGCGATTGCCAACACCGCAGAAAGCACCAACGGCACCCGGTAGTCCGCCACCTGCTCGGCCACGGGCGCGGCGGTGACGGCCACTGGAACCTCGGCCACAGCACCCCCGGGCGCATCGAGGGCCCCGGCCTTGTCGCCGGGGCCTTTGGCATGGGGGTTGCCGGGCAGGCCTGCCGGGGCACGCTCCCCGGCGCCGCCCCCTTGATCGTTTCGCCCGTTCGCGCCTGCGTGGTTCCGCTGCTGCTCGCGGGCCAGGCTCAAGGCAGCCGAAGGGTCTACGACCCGTGCGGTTTGCAGCCCCTCCACACCCTCGACGGCACCACCCGGCTGGGCGGTATTTTGCAGCAGTCCCATCACCTCTGCCGCAGTGAGTTCCGGGCGGAGCTGCCAGACCATCGCCGCCACCCCGCTGACCACGGGGGCGGCGAAACTCGTGCCGATGAAGGGCTCCGGCGAGCCCACCACCGGCGGGCCATCGCCGACCTGCGCGACCACCGGACCGCCCGGCGCGTAGATGTCCGCGGGTACCCCGGCCAGCCCGTAGGCGGCGGGTACTCGGCCGCTGTTGAGTACGGCGGGGGCGAGCTGGTCGCCCGGAGAACCCCCGCCCGTGGCAGCGTGTCCTGCACCGGCTCCGGCGGTGCTCGTCCCCGCGGAGCCTCCGGCAGGTCCCCCACCACCGCCCATGACGGTGTCGCTCTCCACGGCCCCGACGGATAGCACCCCGGGCAGGGAGGCCGGGAACGTTGGGGTCCCGGCGTCGCATTGGCCCATGTTTCCGATGGGGGCGACAACCAGGGCGTCGTCGGCGACGAGTTCGCGCACCGCCTTCTCCAGCGCCGGGGCGGGTTCGCAGGTGACCATCGAGACGTTGACGATCTTGTGTTTGGCCTTGACCTTCCGCGCCTGTTCGAGGGCTGCGACCAGTTCGGCGACGGTGCCCTCCACCGCGTCGGGCCGGGAGGCGTGACGGAGGCTGTGGATGTGCGCGCCGGGCGCGGCTTGCGCGGCGGTCGTGGCCACCGCGGTGCCGTGCAGAATGCACGAATCCCGCTCCCCGGTTGCCCCCGGCAGGGCCACGCCCGTGTCCACCACGATGATGGTGCTGCCGTGGCCGGTGGCTAGGTCGTGTGAGTATGCCGGTGCTGGTAGGTGAAGGTCTGGGTCACGTGCCTGTTCCTGGCAGTTGAGGTTGATGTTCCCGCGTGCGGGAGCTGCTGGTGGGGGAGTCATCCAAGCCCCCTGATTAGCTCAAACACGCCCGCGCCGTGCAGCGCTAGCGGCACAGCGGCGCAGAAGGCCACGGCCTCCAGGGCGTCGACGACCCGCCCCACCCGGGGCGAGGAGATCTGCACCAACGGCAGGGTCACCAGCACCAACGCGAGCACACCCCACGGCACCTGATGGCCTAGCCACACGATCGAGCAGCCGGCCATCACAGCTAACGCATTGGCGTGGAAGGGACGAGTGCCGCGGGCAGACAGCGCGGCCACGACTAGCGCGACCACCAGCAGCGCCGTCCACAGCGACGGCGCGGGCCCACCCCATGGCGCCAGCTGCACCACGGAGGCGAACAACCACGCGCACGCCGCCGCCACCAGGGCGGAGTGCACCTGCACCACCGGGCCGGCCTCGTTGGCCACCGGATCGCGGAACACGCCCGCGGCCGGTACGCGCGGGATCACCACCTTCGCGATCGCCAGCGCCAACTGGCCGGAATAGATCAGTAACACCACTGCAGCCAGCGCAGTGATCGGCGGCCAAAAGTTGATGGCCGCCAACACCGCAGCCGTGATCGTGCCAACCCGCACCGGCCCCGGCCGCCACACCAACAGCGCAGCGACCACGCAGCCCACCAGCACGTTCACGTTCAAGCCCGTGGCGAAACCCAGGGCTGCTGCCACGGGGACAAACCGCCGATCAAACAAGCTCAGCGCGGCCACCGCCACCGCAGCGAAGGCGCTGAAGACCAGCGGCAACAACACCGCGAGATCGACCCCACCGCCCGCGGCGGCGTCCTGAAAACCAAAATGAGCGGCACCGTGGAAATCCAGCGGATGCCACAACGGGGTCGCGCGGAAGGCGAGCAACACCACGGCAGCAGCGACGATCCATGCCGCGTAATTGGTGCCGACGTCCCCGGATAATTCATCCGCCGCCTCCAACGGCGGGGCGGGCGGCTCAGCGGGCTTGCGACAGTGCAAAGCCAGGGCCTCGCCCGCGTGGATGCCGGCCTCCGCGAGCGACTGCTCCGGCGCGACCACCCCGACCGCGCGGCACAGCTCCCACAACTGGCCCGGCTCCGGGTCCACGAGATGCGGAATGAGCTCGGCAACCGGCACGTGATCCGCCACTGCGGCGTTAATCACCTTGCCCGTGCTGGGCACAGAAATGCTGATGGCAATCAAGAAATCCCCCTCAAATTTTCCCCCAATTTTTCGCCCCGACCCGTGTACCCCAGCCGGGACTGAACAGAACAATAGCGGGTGGGGCGGACACGGGGGTGGCAAATTGGGGGATTTCGCCACGAGATGTCTGCACCGGGGTCTATGTTTAGGCGCACACGGCCATTGAGCTACCTCGTGCGGCGCATTCGCGCTGGGCACACGGGGTAGGGGGAGTGCCAGCAACCTGCGGGGGCAGGGGCGCGAATGGCCGGTTGAGGGGTTCAACACGAGGGGGAAAACCGCGGTGAAAGCGCAATCACCACCAACTTTGCCGAAGGAAAAACAGCCCTTCGTCCGCATCCTCATGCCCGCGATCATGCTGGTCGCGGTGCTGGGGATGGTCGCGGCGATGGTGATGTCTGGGGCGGGGCGTTCGCCAATGACGTTCATCTTTCCGCTGATGATGCTGGGTTCGATGGCGATGATGTTCCAGTCCGGCACGGACGTCAACGAGGTCCGTAGGGGGTTCCACCGGCACCTGGACGCGCTGTCCGATTCGGTCAAGAAAGCCCGGCGCGAGCAGCTGATTCGCATGAACCGGGAGCATCCGCACCCGGGCACGCTGTGGAATCACATCCATGCCGGCGAGCTGCCGAGCGCGGCACCTGGGGTGGTGCGCATCGGGGTGGCGGTGCAGGCGCCGGATGATCCGCTGGAGATCCCGGTCAACGCCCCGCCGGAGGACCTGGAGCCGGTGAGCGCGATGAGCCTGCGTGACCTGGCGCTGCGCACCGCGACGATCGAGGCGCCGGTGGCGGTGGACGTGCGCGCTTTCCCGTATATCGCGATCGTCGGCGACGGCGCGGCGGGGTTGGCGCGTGCGATGCAGGCGCAGCTGGTCGCCCAGCCCCCGGAGGACGTCGGCGTGCGCGGGCCGCATGATCAGTGGCTGCCCCACGATGGGTCGGTGCGGGTGAACTTCTGCACGGGCGCGGACCCGGTGACGTTGAACTCGGTGGTGGTGGAGCCCAGCAGCGAGTGGGTGGATGCCGCGCAGAGCCAGGGTTTGTATCTGCACGTCGCCGGTGCTGAGGAGGGCTTTGCGATGAGCGCGTGGACCGTTGATGGCTGGGCGCCGTTCGGGCTGGCGGACCAGCTCAGCGACGTGGAGCTGGCGATGGTGTGCCGGGCGCGCTCCCAGGTGACTTCTGGAACCAGCCTGCTGGAGCTGCCGGGTGGGGACCTGCGCGCCCCGATCGGGTTTTCGGGCGCGCCGGTGTACCTGGACATCAAAGAGTCCGCGCTGGGCGGGATCGGCCCGCACGGGTTGTGCATCGGGGCGACGGGCTCGGGTAAATCTGAGCTGCTGAAGTCCGTGGTGGTCAGTTTCGCGCATAACCACAGCCCGGAGGAGCTGAACTTCATCCTGGTGGACTTCAAGGGTGGTGCGGCGTTCCTGGGGTTGGACAAGCTGCCGCACACCTCCGCGGTGATCACCAACCTGGTGGACGAGGCAGGCCTGGTGGAGCGCATGCAGGACTCGCTGCTCGGTGAGATGCACCGGAGGCAGGAGCGGCTGCGGGCGGCTGGTATGTCCACGGCCCTGGAGTTCAACGAGGCCTTCCCTGGCCAGATGCCGGCGCTGTTCATCGTCGTGGATGAGTTCTCTGAGCTGCTGCAGAACCGGCCGGAGTTCGCTGAGGTCTTCGCCGCGATCGGGCGGTTGGGCCGCAGCTTGCGGATGCACCTGCTGCTGGCCAGTCAGCGTTTTGAGGAGGGCAGGCTGCGGGGCCTGGAATCCCACCTGAGTTACAGGATTGCGCTGCGGACGTTCTCGGCGGCGGAGTCGCGGGCGCTGATCGGCTCCACCGCGGCGTTTGAGCTACCCGCGAACCCGGGTGCGGCGATCCTTTCGGCCCACGACACGGTGCGTTTCCACAGCGCCTACGTCTCCGGCCCGGAGCTGCCCCGCGATCAGCGGCTGATCCAGGAGCTCGGCAGCGAGGTGGAGTCCACGACCACCACCCTGCAGCTGGTGGTGGACCGGCTGCAGGGGCCGAATAAGAACCCGATCTGGCTGCCACCGCTGCCCACGATGTTGCCGGCCCACGAGGCGCTGTCGGATGCGGGGGAGGGCGCGCCGAGGCCTGGAACCGAGAACAACGGTGCGGGTGCCGTGGTGGGCAAGGCGGCGTTGTCGTCGGTAAAGATGGAACCGCTGACGGCTGCGATCGGGCTGGAGGACCTGCCGTTCGAAGGGGTGCAGCGGACCTACAGGATGGACCTGAACCGGCGGCACTGGGCGATCGTCGGCCAACCACGGACGGGCAAGACGATGGCGGTGCGCGCGTTCGTGCTCGCACTCGGGCTGAGCAGTCCGGGCGTGCCGATTTACATCTTCGATCCGGGTGGCTCGCTGCGAGACCTAGCGCGGTTGCCGCAGGTCGCGGCCGTAGTGGGCCCAGAGCACGCGGGGCGCCTGCTGGACGAGGTGGACCTGGTGGAAGGCCCGCGCGTGCTGATCGTGGATGGGCTGGACCAGCTCACCGCGATTGGGGAGGAGGAGCAGCGGCTCATCCAGCTGGCGACCAGCGGGCTGGAACGTGGCCTGCACGTGGTGGTCACCGCGCTGCGCTGGAATTTCCGGCCCTCACTGCGTGACGTGCTCACCGGGCATGTGGAGATGAAGATGACCGCGCTGGATGCCGAGTTCCGGGATGCGCAGAAGTCCCTGCCGGACGTGCCGGGGCGGGGCGTGTCGCATAACGGCAAGCACATCCAGGTGGCGTTTTGTGCAGCCCAGGACGTGGAGCACGTGCGCAAAGTCAGCGTGGCCCGGGGCGAGAAGGACGTTGCGATGCGGGTGCTGCCGGACCGGATCGGGCTGGCGGAGCTGCTGGATGGTGTGCCGGAGGTGGGGTCCGAAGCGGTGGGAGCATTTACGCACGGGCAAGCGTTCGCGCAGGCCCCGGTGGTGCCCTTCGCGCTCGGCGGGCCGCGCCTGGATGCGGTGACCTGGGACAGCGGGGAGTTCCCGCACCTGGTCGTCATCGGCCAGGCCGGGGCGGGTGCGACCAGCACGCTGCGCACGGTGGCTGCCAGTATCGACCAGCTGCCCGAGGGGCGCGCAGAGGTGCTGGCCACCGACACGCGTCGCGGCTTGCTCGGCAGCGCCGGCTACCTGGGCGCGGAGCAATTCCGCCAGCGTCTCGCCGAATGGGTCGAGGTGCTGCAGTCCCGGGTGCCGAAGGATGTCTCCGTCGAGCAACTACGGGATCGTTCCTGGTGGTCCGGGCCGGAGTTGTTCGTGGTCGTCGACGATTCAGACAACGACCCTGGCCTCGACGCGCTCGTGCCGTTGCTGCCCTACGCGGCGGACATTGGCCTGCACCTGGTGCTCGCGCGGCGTTCTGGGCAGTTCGCTCGCTCTGCCTTCCAACCGCTCATGCAGGCGATGCGCGACCACAGCGCGTGGTTGCTGCTCTCCGCGCCGCGTGAGGACGGGCCGATCGCGGGCCAAAAACTGTGTCGACGCCAACCCGGCCGCGGCGTGTACGTCCACGCCGAATCCTGGCTGGTCCAGGTCGCAGAAACGGATGTCTCTGCATCATCTGAACAAGCCGAAGCACGTCAACAAACCGGTATTGGCGCCATGGGTGCGTCCGAGAAGGAGGAGAAGTGAAGAATCTGAGCGCAACCAAACCCCCAATCCCCGCGATGGGGCTGCTCGCGGAGGCCGTTGCCCGCTACGAGTCGGGGCTACTGGTCCACGGCGATCAGGTCACGGATCTGCTCACCGGGTTTAGCCTCACGGTGCCTCCCATCAACGGGCCCGATACAGCGAGTACGCTCGCGTTCCGCGGCAGTGGGATCGACCTGCAGGAGCTGGACGACCTCACCGAACTGGTCACCCAGGTCATGCAGCAGCGCATGAACAGCCCGCACGCGGCGGGGCTGGACTCCGGTATCCCGCGGGACCACTTCCCCTATGGGGTGGGTGAGTCCGAGCCAGACGTGCTGGTCACGGGTGGGCAGGCCGCGCCGATCGCCACTTACCTGCGTGCGGCTGGGTTCCGCGCGCGGGTGGTGGACACTCAGTATGCGATGACGTTGGCCAGCAGCCTCGCGGTGGCGCAGCAGGAGCTGCAGGCCCTGAGTCCGGAGCCGTCGGTGGGTGCGGGAACAGGGGGCGCGGGTGGCGTCACGGGCGTTGTGGGTGCCGGAACCGCCACGGGCACGGACGTAGTCGGGCAGGGTGCGCCCGCGCCGGGTGTGCCTCCTGGGGAGGAGGCCCGGACGACACCCAACCGGGTTCTGTCGTGGGATCTTTCGGGCTCACGGGACAAGGCCGAGCCAGCACGGTCCGCGGTGAACCGTGGGGGAGCGGGTGCGGCGGAGCCGCGGAAGCTCCCGCTGGGAGCCAGCCCGGTGGCTGCGGTCTTCGTCGCGATCATCATCGTGGCCGGAGCAATGGCAGCCGGGCTCGCGCTCGATGCTGCAGGTGGTGCCGGGGAGGACACGCAGGCAGTTGCGAACGCCGAGGATGGTGACGGTGCCGCCGGGCAGGTCGGACCCGGCGCGGGGGAGAGCACCGGCGGGGAAGATTCCGGGGAGGAGGACCCGGATCGCAACCGCCAGCCAGAGACCCCGCCACCATTTACCCCGCCGCCGAACAGGCCGGGCATGCAGGACCCGAAGATCAACGGCAAAGATGCCGACCACCGCGCTGCTGCGAGGGCCGACGTCCCCGTGACGGCGGACTGGCCGAAGGGGTGGAACCTCGCCGAAGCCACCCCGCAGCGGGAGACCTACCAGTCTGAGAAGGACGCCGGCATGCGCGTGCTGCTGGCAGCCAAACCCGCACCGTTGAAGAACCAGGCCGAACTGGACAAGGCCGTGCTGAAAGCATTGCGGGACGCGCCGGGCACGAAGGTCGCCAGCGAATCACCGGTCAGCTACCGGGAGAAGTACCCGGACTCCGAAACGCTCTGGTATGTCCGGCTTGTGGATGGCCACCAAGTCTCCATCGGTTGCCAATACCGGGAGCCTAACCCGGTGCGTTCCCGGGTGTGTGAGCAGGTGGTGGACTCGGCACGGCCGGAGCGGTAGGTGCCGCGGCACGGGCGCCAGTCTGGGGTGAGGCCTCCAAGTCCATTTCTCCGCGCCCATTCCGTCG
This sequence comes from Candidatus Corynebacterium intestinavium, assembly GCA_019120635.1. Classification (GTDB taxonomy): domain Bacteria; phylum Actinomycetota; class Actinomycetes; order Mycobacteriales; family Mycobacteriaceae; genus Corynebacterium; species Corynebacterium intestinavium. The sequence continues at coordinate 33,406 of DWUR01000006.1, forward strand.
CGCCGGTACGGCGCCATCGCCGAGTCGAGGCCGCGCCTGAGCCTTCGGGGTGAGCAGCCGCTTGGGTAGGGTGCAGGCAGAAGTGGTGCGCAGCTACAGCGCCACAGGCACGGCTGGGAAGAGCGGAGGTGAACGCGGTGACGTCCCCGGAAAACATCCTGCTGCACCTCGCGGAAGAACAAGAAGTGCAGGTCCGGGAGATCTTCGCCGCGCTCGAGCAGCGGGGCTTTCCCGCCCAGCACCAAACCCCGCACCATCACCTTCGCGCCGCGCATGGAAGAACCCGTCGTGGACCTGGCCGAAGAGCTCCTCGCGCCACTGATGCCCGCCACCCTGCAGCGGATGGGCACGGTCGTGTTCGGAACCCGGCGCAAGCAGACCGTCGCGTGGCTGCTGGAAGCCAGCGACGAGCTCGAAACCGCGGCGCGCGCGATCAGCACCGCCAACCCGGAGGGTCGCGGCCCGCGCTGGATCCCGCACCTGACGATGGGGCTGCGCCTGCCACGGGCCATCGTCCCGGACTACATCCGCGCCCTCGACGAACTCAGCCCGCCGGAACTGCGCCAGCTCACCGCGGCGGAGGCCGGCCTCAGGGTGCCGAGCACGGATCAGTTCTCCCCTTTTTCGTCGGCCCAGTAGACCTCGCCCCCGAGAGCACGGCCGGAGCTCCCTGGAGTCTGCTAATCCCTTCCAAACAGCTACATTCTGCGCTGGAACACCAGCAGTGCGTCGCGGACGATGTCGTGCGGATACTCATCCCAGTCGATGTCCACCACGGCCACCCGCTCCAGGTGCTCAGCCAACAACCCAGCACAGTCCGCGATCAGCGGGGTCAGCACCCCTGCGTGGCGAATATCCCCCACGTTCCACACCACGTGCCCACCGGGAACAACCAGCTGCGCGCACTCGGCGGCCACCCCTCCCAGCTCCGCGAGGTAACGCCGATAGTCCGCGTTGCCACACTCATATGCCTCCAGCGGATCGGCCTCGTTCTCCGTCGCGGCCATGTATGGCGGGGACGTCAGCACCAGGTCCACCGCAGGACGCGGCTCGTTTTCTTGCCGCGTTTCTGAGGACGACGCCAACATCGGCAAGATCCGGCGCGCGTCCCCAGCGACCACGCTCGTCCCCGGTGCTAGCGCAGAAATCTGAGCGACCCGCTCCGGCAGCAGCTCGATGCCCCCGGCCCGCCGACCGAGCCGCACGGCACGGGCAAGCGTGGTTCCGAAGCCCGCGAAGGGATCAAAAACCAGGTCGCCCGGCACGGAATAAGCACGGATCACGTGGTCCACGATCGCGGTGCACATGTGGACGTCCTCATCCGCGCCGGCAGGGCGGTCCACGAGGAACTCGGCGATGCTCGTCCGCAGGGGTGTGGCGGGGGCTGCCGGTGGCGCATCCAGGGGTGGGGAAGGCGTCATGAACTGCAGTTTAGCCGGACGTCCTAAAAAGGCCAGCCGCTCGTCCGTGGAGTTTTACATCCCACCCATGCGTTTTGCCCGCCGTCCCATTCGTTTTGCAGAGTTTGAGGTCGGAAATCGGCCCAAAAGCGACATCAAACTCTGCAAAACCCGCAGGGGGAGGGGGCAGGGAAAATGCTGAGTTTGAAGGAATTTTGGGAAACCGGGAACCTTTTGGGTCCGTTAGTTGTCTAATACTTCTGACGGACCGATAACCGGTTCGCGAAAAACATGGGGAGGGAACATGAGTTTTAGGACAGATGTCGCAACGATGACCGGGGCGGCCAGCAACGTTGACCAGGTTAACGCGAGCATCCAGGGGGAGCTGTCCCGACTGCAGGGCATTGTGGCGGAGACCTCCGGCGTGTGGCGCGGGCAGGCGCAGGGGGCATTCCAGAACCTGATGGAGCGGTGGAACACGAGCGCCCGGGAGCTCAGCGAGGCGCTGAACAGCATCTCTGAGAACATCCGGGCCAACGCGCGCTCCTTCGACGACACCGAGCTCGAGAACATGCAGGCATTCCGCTAAACCAGCGGTTGATGCGGCCATCTCCGCAACAGGGGTTGCACCACACACAGAAAATCCAGGGGGGATTTGAGAACAATGATCAAGTACAACTTCGGCATGATCGCGCAGACAGCCGACGACATTAACCAGACCCGGGGCCGGATCAACGGCAATCTGGAGGACCTCAAGCAGCAGCTGCAGCCACTGGTCGCCGACTGGGAAGGCGAGTCCTCCGAGGCTTACCAGCAGGCACAGCTGCGCTGGGATCGCGCGGCTGCTGAGCTCAATGAAGTGCTCGGCCAGATCAGCGTGACGGTTCGCCAGGCTAACGATCGGATGAGCCAGATCAACACCTCGGCGGCCCGCAGCTGGGCATAGCGGGCGGCCTAACGGACCAAGCCGACCCAACCGGCTGAACCGACCGCATCGCCCGAAAGCCTGACCGGCTGGGCGCACACCCCGTGGGGATCCCCCGCGGGGTGTTGTCGTGCGCAAGGCGGGCGTGGCGACGTCCTAAAATTTGGCGTATGAGCTGCGGATAGCTAAGGTGTTAAAGGTTGCATAACGTGTCCTCGGGTCTCCACCGGCCGCCGAGGATCCTCGAGCAGCGGAAGCAACTGCCCCTGAGCAGCGCCTTCCCCGCTTGAGCGCAGCTCTGGCTGGCAGTTCCGATTCGACCTACAGGAGTCCAACGTGACTACTTTCCACCCGAAGAGCGGTGACATTACCCGTAAGTGGTACGTCATCGACGCCACTGACGTGGTGCTGGGTCGCCTGGCCGTCACCGCAGCTGACCTGCTGCGCGGCAAGGGCAAGCCGACCTTCGCGCCGAACGTTGACTGCGGCGACAACGTCATCATCATCAATGCCGACAAGGTTCACATCTCCTCCAACAAGCGTGACCGCGAGATGCGCTACCGCCACTCTGGCTACCCAGGTGGCCTGAAGTCCCTGACCCTGGGCCGTTCCCTGGAGCTGAACCCAGAGCGCGTCATCGAAGAGGCTGTCCGTGGCATGATGCCGCAGAACAAGCTGTCCGACGCTTCCGTTAAGAAGCTTCGCGTCTTCGCCGGCTCCGAGCACCCGTACGCTGCTCAGAAGCCAGAGACCTACGAGATCAAGCAGGTGGCACAGTAATGGCTGAGAACTTCGACAACACCGAGGCCTTCGAGAACGAGGCCGCACAGTACACCTCCACCGACGCTGCCAACGAGGAGTTCGTGGCATCCATCGGTGACTCCCTCAACGTCGAGGGCCAGGAGGCCGAAGAGGCCGCACCGGCTGCTCCGCTGTACGAGGGCCCGATCCAGACCGTCGGCCGCCGTAAGCGTGCCGTCGTTCGCGTCCGCATGGTTGAGGGCTCCGGCCAGATCACCTGCAATGGCCGCGCACTGGAGGATTACTTCCCGAACAAGCTCCACGAGCAGCTCATCAAGGATCCGCTGGTCCTGCTGGAGCGCGAGAACCAGTTCGACATCCAGGCAACCCTGACCGGCGGCGGCCCGTCCGGCCAGGCTGGTGCGATGCGTCTGGCTATCGCCCGTGCCCTGAACAAGTACAACCCGGAGGAGCGCACCCAGCTGAAGAAGGCTGGCTTCCTGACCCGCGACGCTCGTGCTGTCGAGCGTAAGAAGGCAGGTCTGCACGGTGCACGTCGTGCCCCGCAGTACTCCAAGCGCTAAGCCTTCATCGGTTTTACCGCCCCAAACCCCCGCATCGGCTGCTGCAGCCGGGCGGGGGTTTCGGCGTTCCTGGGGTCGCGGTGGCAAGGCGTGGGGGAGAACAAGCGCCCTCGATCCAGGAACGATCCGCCGTAGCCACGGGCCAACCGCCGCCCGGCAGTTGCTAGGCTGTGGGGCCACAGGTCATAAATAACGCAAGGGGTGCGGCCCCGACCGCGCGCAATCCGCGCAAATACGCAGGTGGTAGACATTCGCCGCCCGCCACCGAGGCTGCTGAGAACACACCCTAAGAACCTGATCTAGTTCGTACTAGCGAAGGGATGCTCGCATCATGCACTACTCGAATCTGCCCAACCGGCCCGGCACCAGCGGCGACGCGCCCGCGAAGACCGGTGCCTCCAACGCCTCCAACCCAACCCCCGCGATCCCGCGCGTGCTCTCCATCGCGGGCACCGACCCCTCAGGTGGCGCGGGCCAGACCGCGGACCTGAAGTCCATCGCAGCGGCCGGTGGCTTCGGCATGTCCGTCATCACTGCCCTGGTGTCCCAGAACACCCAGGGTGTGCAGGCTATCGAGGAGATCGACCACGGCTTCGTCCGTAAGCAATTCGACTCCGTTTTCGGGGACGTCACTGTCGACGCCATCAAGATCGGCATGCTCGGCGACGCCGCGACCGTCGCCCTCGTCCGGGAGGCACTGCGCGACAACCCGGCGCCCGTCGTCGTCCTCGACCCGGTCATGGTCTCCAGCTCGGGGCACCGCCTGTTGGAGGAGGACGCCGAGGACGCGGTGCGCGGCCTGGTTGCGGACGTGGACGTCATCACCCCGAACGTCCCCGAGCTCGCTGTCCTGACCGGGAAGGACGCCGCCACCGACTACGACGCCGCCGTCGCCCAGGCCCAGCCGCTCGCGCGGGAGAACGACACCATCGTCATCATCAAGGGCGGCCACCTCAGCGGGGAGCGGGCGGACAATGCGGTCGTGTACCCGGACGGACGGGTGGATCGGGTCTCGACCTACCGGATCAATACGCGCAATACCCACGGCACCGGCTGCAGCCTCTCCTCGGCGCAGGCCACCCGCATGGGGATCGGCGATGACGCAGGGGCCGCGCTGCGCTGGTCGACCCGCTGGCTGCACGAGGCGATCGAGAACGGTGAGAAGCTGCAGGTCGGCGACGGCACCGGCTTCGGCCCGGTCGACCACAGCCACCGCTCCCGTCGGCTGGAGCAGGCCGCGAGCAGCGAGATCTGGCCGCACCTGCGCGGCGAGCTGCCGGAAGGGGAGGGCTATGCCGCCGCCCCGACCCCGCACCTCGAACCGGCAGGACCGCACACCCGCCGCCTGTGGGAGCTGACGGGCCAGGTGTGGCAGGAGATCATGGAGCTGCCGTTCATTCGTGGCCTGGCGTCCGGCCGGCTGGCGGAGGAGGATTTCAACTTTTACCTCGCC
>DWUR01000042.1 GCA_019120635.1 Candidatus Corynebacterium intestinavium
CGGGAATCCGGGTTCTGTTTCAGGAGATCCAGCGCCTGGGAGATCTGGTCGATGTGGCGGCCATCCGGGGTGGGCCAGCTGCGCCACTGCACGCCGTAGACCGGGCCCAGGTCGCCGTCCTCATCGGCCCACTCGTTCCAGATGCGGATGCCGTTATCCTGCAGCCACCGGACGTTGGAATCCCCGGAGAGGAACCACAACAGTTCGCCGACCACGGACTTCACGTGCACGGACTTCGTCGTAATCAGTGGGAAGGACTCCGCCAGATTAAAGCGGATCTGCTGACCGAACAGGGACGTCGTGCCGGTGCCGGTGCGGTCGTCCTTCTTGGTGCCCTCCGCGAGGATCTTGGCGAGCAGATCCTCGTAGGGGGTGGCGATGGTGGGGGAAGATTGAGCCTCTGACATGCCTCATAGTCTAGGCAAAAGGGTCACAGCTCGGTCAGCCACCCGCCCGGCAGGTGCTAGAGAAACTTCTGGATGCTCGCCAGCAGGTCCTCGGCGATCTCCTTGCGGCAGATCACCAGATCCGGCAGGTACGGGTCCGGCTCGTTATAGGTCGCGGGCGTGCCATCCAGGCGGCTGCAGTGCAGTCCCGCCGCCAGGGCGACGCCGATCGGGGCGGCGTTATCCCACTCGTACTGGCCTCCGGCGTGGATGTACGCGTCATTTTCCCCACGCACCACGCTCATGGCCTTTGCACCACAGGAACCCAGGCGGGTGACCTCCATGCCCACATCCTCGGCCACGTCGACCGCGATCTGCGGGGTGGAGTTTTGGCTGATGACGAGGCGGTTGTTCAGCTCACCGAAGTCCGCCTTCGCCCGACCCTCCCGGTAGTCCGCCGCGCTGTAGACGGTGTGCATCTCCGGCATGCCGACCGCGGATTCGACGACCTCGCCGTCGACCGTGAGAGCGATGTGCACGGCCCAGTCGTTGCGGGAGCTCGCGTATTCGCGGGTGCCGTCCAGCGGGTCGATCACCCACACCCGGGACTTGTCCAGGCGGGAGGGGTCGTCTTCTGCCTCCTCGGAGAGGATGGCGTCGTCGGGGCGGTGCAGGCTCAGCACACGCGCGATCCAGGCCTGGGCGACCTTATCGCCGGACTTGCCGAGCCCGTCGGAGTCCACCAGGAGGGGATCCGGCGCGCCAGCAGTGCGAATGCTGGTGAGGATGTCCCCGGTGCTGCGGGCCAAACGGGCGCAGAGAGTGGCATCGTCGAGCGCGTCGCCTCGGCCTAGTCCTTGTGTCATGGTCTACACCTTAGCGCTTTTGGTTGTATGGACTCATGCCCTCCGCCGACTTGGATCAATTTCATGTCCCAGTAGCCGCATGGTTCCGGGACGTGTTCCACGAGCCGACGGTCGTCCAGTCCCAGGCGTGGCGGGCCATCAGCGCGGGGGAGAACACGTTGGTCGTTGCCCCCACCGGCTCCGGTAAGACGCTGGCAGCATTCCTGTGGTCGCTCTCCGAGCTGACCCGCACGGGCGTGCTCTCCCACCCTTCGGCAGATCAAGCCGACCCGCAGACCCCCACCCGGGTGCTGTATATCTCGCCGCTCAAGGCCCTGGGGGTGGACGTCGACCGCAACCTCGCCGCCCCGCTGGCAGGCATCTCGCGCACCGCCGCGGCGATGGGGGAGGACGTCGCCCCGGTCCGGGTGGGCGTGCGCAGCGGAGATACCCCGCAGTCGGAGCGGGCGAAGTTGCTGCGCAATCCGCCAGAGATCCTCATCACCACCCCGGAATCCCTGTACCTGATGTTGACCTCGAAGGCGGCGGGGACGCTGCGCGGGGTGGATACCGTCATCGTGGACGAGATCCACGCGGTGGCGGGAACCAAGCGCGGTGCCCACCTGGCTCTTTCCCTGGAGCGGCTAGAGCTGCTCACCGGCCGTGCGGTGCAGCGCATTGGGCTTTCGGCGACGGTGAACCCGGTGGATGCGGTGGCCAGCTTCCTCGGCGGCGACCGGCCGGTCACGGTGGTCAACCCTGCGATCAGGAAGGATTGGGACGTCCAGGTCCGCAGCGTGGTGCCGGACTTCCAGGACCCACCGGCTGCCGAGGACCTCGACGCCGCGCGCTACGAGGATCCGGCCAGCGAGGTCCAGGAGGGCGCCGGCGGGGACCAGGGTGCAGCCGGCGCCGGACACGGTGGCGGAGGACTTGCGGAAGACGGCGACATTGCGGACGAAGCGCTGATCGACGAGGCCCTCGTCGGCCCCAGCCTCATCGGTGAGGGAGTGGGCGGTGCCTCCGCCCTGGGCTCCGGGGCGCGGGTGGCCAGCGGAGTAGATAAGGAATCCGCCCTCCCGCAACAAAAATCCGTCTGGCCCCACGTCCAGCACGCCATCTACCAGCAGGTCATGGAGAACCGGGCAACGCTCGTCTTCGTGAACTCGCGGCGCGCTGCCGAGCGGCTCACCGGGGCGCTCAACGAGCTCTGGGCTGAGGAGCACGACCCGGAGTCCATCGCCGCCCCCACCCGGCGCGATCCCGCCCAGCTCATGGCGCAATCCACCACGGTCACCGGCGTGCCGGCGGTCATCGCTCGTGCCCACCACGGCTCGGTGTCCAAGGAGGAGCGCGCCGACATCGAGGCAGCGCTGAAGTCCGGGACCCTGCGCTGCGTGGTTGCCACCAGCTCTTTGGAGCTCGGCATCGACATGGGCCTGGTGGACCACGTGGTGCAGGTCGGTGCCCCGCCCTCGGTGGCCTCCGCAGTGCAGCGCTGCGGTCGCGCCGGGCACACCGTGGGCGCGACCTCGCACGCCACGATCTACCCGCTGCACAAACAGGACGCCGAGGCGGCCACCGTGATCACCCAGCGGCTATACGCCGGCGAGCTGGAACCGTTGCAAATCATCACGAATGCCCTGGACGTGCTCGCGCAGCAGACGATTGCCGCTGCGGTGCAGGCCCAGCTGGGTTTCACTAATCCGCCGGCGGAGGTGGAGGCTGGGGCGTTGACGTCGGGAAATGACGAGGGACAAGCACCACACGGGACGCTGGAGGTGGAGCGCTGGTGGCGTGCGCTCCGCCGGGCGTACTCCTATGCGGCGTTGCCGCGGGATGCCTTCGACGGCGTGATCGAGCTGATCAGCGGGCACTATCCCAGCACCGACTTCGCGGACCTGAAACCCCGGGTGGTGTACGACCCAGCGGCGGGAACGCTGCAGGCCCGTCCCGGTGCCCAGCGGCTGGCGGCTACCAGCGGCGGGACGATCCCGGACCGCGGCATGTTCGGAGTCTTCCTCGCCGCAGGTGAGGAGGGCGCCCGGCGCGTCGGGGAGCTCGACGAGGAGATGGTCTACGAGTCCCGGGTGGGGGACGTGTTCACGCTAGGGGCCTCCAGCTGGCGGATCACGGAGATCAACCGCGACCAGGTCATCGTCGTGCCAGCGGCGGGGCACACGGGGCGGTTGCCGTTTTGGGTCGGGGACGCCGCCGGCCGGCCGGTGGAACTGGGCAACGCGATCGGTGAGCATCGCCGGCAGTGGGGCAGTGGCACCGTAGGCGATCTGCATGCCGCCCCGTTCATCTGCGATAACACCCGGGAGAACCTGGACGGCTACTACCGGGATCAAAAAGAAGCCACGGGGATCCTGCCGGACGAGCGCACCCTGCTGGTGGAGCGTTTCCGGGACGAGATCGGGGACTGGCGGGTGATCGTCCACTCACCCTATGGCCGTGGGGTCAATGCCCCGTGGGCGATGGCGCTGGGCGCGGTGCTGCAGCGGGAGACCGGGATCGACGCGATGGCCGTGGCTGGTGACGATGGGCTGGTGTTGCGCCTGCCGTATTCCGAGGAGCCGCCGGGGGCGGACCTGTTGCTGGGGCAGTTCTTCCGGGAGACCAGGCCTGGAGTCGGGGAGGGGGCTGTTCGCCAGGGCGCTGGTGGTGACGGTGCTGGGGATCGGAAGGATTTTGCAGGCCGGGGCGACGGGCAGCCGGGTGAGCTTTCGGAGGTCGTGCTGGCCGATGTGATGGATAACGTGGGCAGCTCCGCGCTCTTCGCCGGGCGGTTCCGGGAGTGTGCGGCTCGGGCCTTGCTGCTGCCGCGGCGCAACCCGGGCAAGCGGCAGCCGCTGTGGCAGCAGCGGCAACGGGCCTCCCAGCTGCTGGACGTGGCCCGGGAGCACCCCGAGTTCCCGATCATGGTGGAGAGCATGCGCGAATGCCTCCATGACGTCTACCAGCTGGATGCGCTCACCGAATTGCTGAAGAAGCTTGGAGTGCGGGGTGGTAGCTCAGGCGTGCGGGTCGCGGAGGTCACCACCGAAGGGCCAAGCGCTTTCGCCGAGTCGCTGCTGTTCACCTACACCAGCGCGTTCATGTACGAAGGCGACTCCGCGGAGCGGGCTGCCGCGCTGGCGGTGGACCCCGCGCTGCTGGCCAAGCTGCTGGGCAAGAGTGGCGAGGGGCTGCAGCTGGACCCCGCGGTGATCGAGCGGGTGGTGTCGGCGGCGCAATGGCTGGCCGATGGCCGCCAGGCCGGCACCGCCGAGCAGGCCATCGATATGATCCGCGCCTTGGGGCCCCTGACCCGGGAGCAGGTCGGCGAGCGCCTGGTGCCGGAGAACCGGGATGCTGTGCTGGCGGAACTAGCAGAGCTCGTTCCGCAGCGCATCGCCGAGGTGACCTTTGGCGGGGCCAGCCGCTGGGCGGTGGTGGAGGACATGCCAGTGCTCCGCGACGGACTCGGTGTGCCCGTCCCACCCGGCGTGGCCGCCGACCCTGCACAGGTGGATGACGCCATTGACCAGCTGGTGCTGCGCTTCATGCGGCACCAGGGCCCGGTGACCCCTGCCCGCGTGGCTGCGGAATTCGGCCTGGGCGCGACCACGGCCGAATCCCTGTTGAAGCGCTGGGTCGGGCAGCGCCGCCTGGAATCCGGCCACTTCACAGCAGGTGGCGATGAAGGTGCAGCCGAGCAGGTCACGGAATATATCGACACCGGCATGCTGCGCCGACTGCGCTCGGCCACGCTGGCTGCCGCCCGCGGCGCCGTTGAGCCGGTCAGCCCCCAGACCTACGCGGAGTTCCTCGTGGACTGGCATGGGGTTGGTAGCTCGGAGCGGGAGGAGCTTGGCGAGGTCATCGAGCAGCTCGCCGGGGTCGCGCTGCCCACCAGTGCCTGGGAGACCCTGGTGCTGCCGAGCCGGATCCCGGATTATCAGCCGGGCGATCTCGACGACCTGCTGGCCACCGGGGAGATCATCCTGTGCGGGTCTGGAACCGCCGGGAGCAACGACGCCCTCGTCAGCCTCCTGCCCGCAGACATTGCCCCGCTGCTCATCGACGCCCCGGCGGAGGCCCCGCAGCTCTCGATGGTCGCCACCCAGCTGCTGGAACACATGGCCGGCGGCGGGGCCTTCCTCGCCGCTGAACTCACCCGGGCTACCGGCGCGGCCTATCAAGAGGTTGACGACGCCCTGTGGGAGCTCTTCGACGTTGGGCTTATCGCTCCCGATGGTTTCGCCGCGCTCCGGGCGAGGTTGACGTCCGGAAAACAAGGTGGTGCCACCGCCCACCGGGCACCCCGCCGCAACCGCGGGAGGGGATCGGCGCGGCGGCTGCGGATGGGGCGCAGCAGTTTTGCGCAGATGGCGGGCAACGAGTCGATGGATCGCATCCGGCAGCGGCGCCAGGCGATGAACGCGCACCAATCGGTGCCGGGGCGCTGGGCGGCACTCGCCCCGCTGCTGGAGATCGACGTGACCGACGCGGAGCGCGCCCTGGCCCGCAGCGAGGCGTGGATCGACCGTTATGGCGTGGTCACCCGCGGGGCCGTGATGGCGGAGCACCACGCCGGTGGCTTCGCGGAGGCCTACCGGACCTTGAGCGCCTGGGAAGATTCAGGTGCGGTGCTGCGCGGATACGTCATCGAGGGGCTCGGCGGGGCGCAGTTCGCGCCGCACGCGGTGATCCGGCAGCTGCGGCAGCTGGAGGACCACGGGGCGGCTGGGCATCAGGCTGCGGGCACCAGCGGGGTCGCAGCCGGACCGGTGCTGCTGGCCGCCGGGGATGTGGCCAACCCCTACGGCGCGGCCCTGCCGTGGCCCAGTCTCGACGGCGAACCCGCCCGGCTGACCCGAGGCGCGGGGGCCTTCGTGGTGCTGGACCGTGGCCGCCTGGTCGCACACTTCACCCGGGGTGGCAGGACGCTCACCGCCTTCGACGCCCCGAGCATGGCCGATGACACCCCGCCGGGATCCATCAGCCAGCCGACAATCGACGCCATCATCGCCGCGCTGAGCAGCGCGATTCGCGCCGGGCGGCTCTCCCCGGTCACGATTGACAGGATCAATGGCGCATCCGTGATGGACCTGCCCACCCAGGGCTGGATCGCCGCGGGGGCGCGACTCACCCCGAAGGGCCTGAGCATCCGAGGCTGAGGCCGTGTGACGTAGGGCGCCAGCGCACTGCCCACCACAAGGGCGGTACTCCGGCAACTAGATGTGGCAGCTCGGCAACCAGGGCCGAGCTCAGGTGAGATCAAGAAGAGCCGAAAGGAGGTGGGCAATGCCCGAGGGAGATTCCGTCCTGCAGCTGGCCAATAGGCTGAAGTGGATGCCCGGCCGCGAAGTGCTGCACAGCGACTTCCGGGTGCCTGCGCTGGCCACGGCCTCCATCACCGGCGAGCGGATCCGGGCGGTCTGGCCCTATGGCAAGCACCTGTTCATTCAGGCTGGGGAGCGGATTGTGCACACCCACCTGAAGATGGAGGGGGTGTGGGCTATCCACGCCGCGGGCAGCCGGTGGCGCCGCCCTGGCTATACCGCCCGCGTCGTGCTGCGCCTAAGTCCCCAGCACCCAGGCGGGCCACCCATCGAGGTCGTCGGCCACGAGCTGGGCTTTGTGCGCCTGTTTCCGGCCCGGGACTACGCTGCCGTGGTTCAGCACCTGGGGCCGGACATCCTGGACCCCGGCTGGGCCAGCGAAGAGTTCCGCGACACCGGGCGGACAGGGCGCGACGAGTCGCTGCGGCGAATCCTGCGCCGCCCCGACCGGAGCCTGGGCGCCGCGCTGCTGGACCAGCGCAACGTCGCCGGCATCGGCAATGAGTACCGCGCCGAGGTCATGTTCCTCATCGGCCTGCACCCCGCCGTGCCCGTCGGCCAGGCGGGGGAGCAGAAGGTGGCCCAAGCGCTGGATCTGGCGCGCCGGGTAATGTGGGAGAACCGACTGGAGCCACACCGGGTGTTCACCGGAGACCGGCGCCCGGGGATGAGCACCTTCGTCTTTGGCCGGGCGGCGAAGCCCTGCCGACGCTGCGGGGAAACGATCGAACAGTCGACCCTCGGTGGGCGTTTCGCGGGCGGGGACCCGGAGCTGGACGCCGGGGAGCTGGAGCGCATCATCTGGTGGTGCCCGCACTGCCAGCCGGGCGGCGAGGCCTGCCCGAGTTCCTCGCTGTAGACCCCGTCAGGAGCCTCGTTAGTTGCCCGAGCTCTGTCTTGCTGCCGCGCCCTTGTGCTGGATCGTTGTTCCTTTTGAGGACGTTAAAATCCCGCCGACGCTTCTCGCGTCGACGGGATTTTCTCGCCTGCACCATCCGGGAGGGTGGCGCGGTTGCAGCAGGGGTTCGGGGCTTAGTTGCTGATCCCTGCGGCCAGCTTTTCGATGGATGCCTTCGCATCGCCGAGCAGCATGTCGGTGTTCTCGTTGAAGAACAGCGGGTTCTGCGCACCGGAGTAACCGGCACCCATGGAACGCTTCAGCACGATCACGCGCTCAGCCTCCCACACCTTCAGCACTGGCATGCCGGCGATTGGGGAGCCCGGCATCTCGGCGCTCGGGTTGACCGTATCGTTCGCGCCGATGACCAGGACGACGTCGACCTCGTCGAAATCGTCGTTGATCTCCTCCATGTCCATGACGATGTCATAAGGAACCTTGGCCTCGGCCAGCAGGACATTCATGTGGCCCGGCAGGCGGCCGGCGACCGGGTGGATACCGAACTGGACGGTCTTGCCCTGGTCACGCAGCTTGCGGGTCAGCTCGGCGACCGTGTACTGCGCCTGGGAGACGGCCATGCCGTAACCCGGGGTGATCATGATGTTCTTCGCGTCCTTGAGCATCGCGACAGCCTCGTCGGTGTCGATCTCGGTGTGGGTGCCGTCGACACCCTCCGCGACCGCGCCACCGTCGGTGCCGAAGCCGCCCAGCAGGACGTTCAGGAAGGAGCGGTTCATCGCCTGGCACATCACGTAGGAGAGGAACGCACCGGAGGAACCGACCAGCGCACCGGTGATGATCAGCAGCGGGTTCTGCAGCATCAGCCCGGTGAAGGCAGCTGCCCAGCCGGAGTAGGAGTTCATGATGGACACGACGACCGGCATGTCGCCACCGCCGATCGCGGCGACCAGGTGCCAGCCCATGAACAGAGCCAGGGCGGTCATGATGCCAACCGCGATCCAGGCGGTGGTGCCCTCGCCAGCGACGATGAACACGACCATGAGCACGAGGCTGACCACCAGGATGGCGACGTTCAGCAGGTTACGGACCGGCAGCAGCAGCGGAGCGCCCTTGACCTTGCCGGAGAGCTTCAGGCCAGCCAGGATCGAGCCGGTGAAGGTCACGGCACCGATGAAGATGCCCAGGAAGACCTCACCCAGGTGGAAGTTGTAGGCAGCAGCGCCCATCGAGTCGGCGGACTCGGAGACGAAGGAGTTGTAGCCGATGAAGACCGCGCCCAGACCGACCAGGCCGTTGAACAGTGCGATCAGCTGCGGCAGGCCAGTCATCTCGACGGAGTGCGCGCGCTTGATGCCGTAGGTGGCACCGAGGCTCATAGCCAGGGCGATGAGGATGACGGTGATGACCGGGTCCAGTGCGTCGGAGTCGGTGGTGGAGTGCACCACGGCCTGGAAAATGGCCACGGCGATGGCCACAGCCATACCGCTCATGCCCAGCGTGTTACCGCGCTTCGCGGTCTCCGGCTTGGACAGGCCAGCCAGTGCCATGAGGAAGAGCACGGCAGCCACGATGTAGGCCAGGTTCGAGATCCGGGCCAGCCAGTCCAGCAGCGTGGCGTTCTCGCCGGTCGCTGCCTGCGAAAGAATCAGAGTGGCAGTCATGGTTTATGCATCCTCCTTAACGAACATGCCGAGCATGCGGTCTGTGATGGCGAAGCCACCGAAAACGTTGACGGAGGACACGACGATGGCCAGGAACGCGAGAACCGTAACGATGATATTGGGGCTGTTGATCTGCAAGATCGCGCCGACCAGGACGATTCCTGAAATCGCGTTCGTCTCGGACATCAACGGGGTGTGCAGGGTTGGGGTGACCGCGGAGATCACGTAGAAGCCCAGGACGATGGCCAGGGTCAGGACGACGAAGTTGCCACTCATGCCCAGCGGGCTGACCAGCACGATCGCTGCACCCAGCAGGATGGCGATGGCCAGGCCGATCTTGGCGAAGGGGCCGCCCATGAAGGCTTGCTTCTCCGGCTCCTCGGTGGCCTGCGCTTCCTGCGCGGGCTGCTGCGGGGCGACGGACACGCTCACCGGTGGTGGCGGCCAGAGGATGGAGGTTTCCTGGCCGTCGTTGAGGGTGACGGTGATGGTGCGGATGATCTCGTCATCCAGGTCCAGCACGCGCTGGCCGTCCTTCTCCGGGGTGATCAGCTTGAACAGGTTGACGATGTTCTGGCCGAACAACTGGGAGGCCTGGCCGGGCAGGCGACCTGCCAGGTCGGTGTAGCCGATGATGGTCACGCCGTTGTCGGTGACGAAAACCTCGCCCGGCTTCGTCAGGGCGCAGTTACCGCCGTTGGCTGCCGCCAGGTCGACGACGACGCTGCCCGGGCGCATGTTGGCGACATCCTCGTCGGTGAGCAGCACCGGGGAGGTGCGGCCCGGGATGTTTGCGGTGGTGATGACGATGTCGGCCTCGGCGGACTGCTGGGAGTAGATCTTCGCAGCGAGTTCCGCCTGGTCCTGGGTCATCTCCTTGGCGTAGCCGTCCTTGGACTTCTCAGCCTCCTCCTGGATGGCGACGAATTCCGCACCCATGGATTCGACCTGCTCGCCAGCCTCGACGCGCAGGTCGGTGGCCTTGACGATCGCGCCCATGGAGTTGGCGGTACCGATCGCGGCCAGGCCAGCGACACCAGCGCCGATGACGTAGACCTTTGCTGGCGGCACCTTACCGGCGGCGGTGACCTGGCCGGTGAACAGTCGACCGAAGGCGTTGGCGGCCTCGATGACCGCGCGGTAGCCGGCGATGTTCGCCATGGAGGAGAGAACGTCCATGGACTGTGCGCGGGAAATGCGCGGCACAGCGTCCATCGCGAGCCCGGTGATGCCACGGCTGGCGAGCTCGTTGATGAGCTCTTCGTTGCGGCCTGGAGCCATGCGGCAGATCAGGGTGGCCCCGGAGCGCATGAGGTCGCGTTTGGCCTTGGGTGGGGTGTCGAGCGTGGTGACGATGTCCGCCTCCCAGACCTCCTCGCCTACGATGCTCGCGCCGGCCTCGCGGTAGAGGGCGTCAGGGTAGGCGGCGTCTTCGCCGGCACCTGCCTGTACTTCAACGTCATAGCCGAGCTTGATGAGCTTGCCGACCGTGTCTGGTGTGGCTGCCACCAGCGGCTGGTTCTCACCCGGCTCAACCGGAATACCGATACGCACTTTGTCTCCTGTGCAGTCTTCTGGGGGATGAAAGTTCCGGGCACTGATCGCAACGTAGAGGTGGCGTTGTGATCGTCCAGTGCGAGTAAGTGGTGATTCGCACAAGCGACCCGAAAAACATTGGGTCTATATTTATCCCTTTTTCGGAGTGCTTGTCGCACGCTTTGAAGAATTAAAGGAGAAAAAATGCCAACGGGGGCACCCGATGCCCCGGGTGCCCCCGTTGATAAAATTGCCGTTTCACCCCCAAAGTGGGGTCAGTATGCCTGCCACTCCGGGCGGTTGGCGTCCACGAAACGGTAAAACTCGGTTTCCTGCAGCTGGGAGGCCGCCGCCTCGTCCACGATGACCGTCGCGTGGCGGTGCAGCTGGAGCGCGGAGGCAGGCATCATCGCGGACACTGGCCCCTCCACTAGACGGGCTACCGCATCGGCCTTGTTTTCCCCCGTGGCCAGCAACAACAGGTGCCCGGCGCGGCGGATCGTGCCCAATCCCTGCGTGATCACGTGAATCGGCACCTCCT
Source organism: Candidatus Corynebacterium intestinavium (assembly GCA_019120635.1). Lineage (GTDB taxonomy): Bacteria > Actinomycetota > Actinomycetes > Mycobacteriales > Mycobacteriaceae > Corynebacterium > Corynebacterium intestinavium. The sequence goes on from DWUR01000042.1 coordinate 11,159, forward strand.
CGAGCGATCCGAAGAAGCGGGCGTTATCCCGCCGTGTCTGCGGGTGCAGCGTCTTCAGGCGGGTCAGGGAGTCGAAGGAGCTACCGGGCTCGTTGAAGCCCACATGCCCGTTGGTTCCCACGCCGAGGAGCTGGATATCGATGCCCCCGGCAGCCTCGATGGCCGCCTCGTACTCGCGGCCTGCCTCATCGGTGCGCGGGTTCATCCCATCCGGGGTGTGCACCGCGCCGTCGGCGAAGTCCACGTACTGCGTGAACTCGTTGTAGATCGTGTAGTGATAGGACTGCTCGTGATCCTCCGGCAGGCCCACGTACTCGTCTAGCAGGAAGGCCGTGGTGTTCGCGAAGCTCAGGCCCTCGCGGTGCTTGGCGATGAGCTCCCGGTAGGTCAACAGTGGGGTGGAGCCGGTGGCCAGCCCGATGTTCTTACCCTCGGAGACGTACCGGGCCATGATGGTGGCCGCGAGTTGCGCGACTTCTTTCGGGGTCTGCCGAATCACAACGTCCATGAGCAGGCGGTTCTTTCCAGTATCGGTCGGCGCAGGTCATTGCGCCGATGGTGTTTATTGAGTCTAACCCTCGTTGCGGTGCTGCCGGTAAAAGCTGATCAGCGCGTCGGTGGAGCCATCCCCGGCGGCCACCGCAGCACTGCCCCGTACCGCCGGGAGTAGGTCGCTGGCCTGGAGTTTTCCGAACTCCACGCCCCACTGGTCGAAGGCGTTGATGCCCCAGATCACCGATTGGACGAAGGTGATGTGCTCGTAGAGTGCGATCAGCCCGCCCAGGGAACGCGGGGTCAACATGTCCGCCAGGATGGTGGTGCTGGGCTGGTTGCCTGGCATCTCTTTGTGGGGGATCAGCTCTTCGGGAGTGCCCGCGGCGCGCAGCTCTTCAGCGGTGCGACCGAAGGCCAGCACCCTGGTCTGGGCGAAGAAGTTTGCCATCAGCATGTCGTGCATCTTCGTCCCCTCCGGCTGGGTGGTGACCTCGCCGTGGGGGTTGCAGAAACCGATGAAGTCCGAGGGGATAAGTTGCGTGCCTTGGTGGAGCAGCTGGAAGAAAGCGTGCTGGCCATTGGTCCCCGGCGCGCCCCAGTACACCGGGCCCGTGGGTACTCCGACCTTGGATCCATCCAAGCGCACGGACTTGCCCAGCGACTCCATGGTCAGCTGCTGCAGGTAGTCCGGGAATTCGCGGAGGTCCTCGCTATAGGGCATCACCGCGTGGGACTGGGAGTCCAGGAAGTCGCGGTACCACACGCTGAGCAAGCCCATCAGGGCTGGCGCGTTGGCGTGCAGCGGGGCGGCGCGGAAGTGTTCGTCCACGTCGTGCAGGCCCGCCAGGAACTGGTCGAAGTCCTGCGGGCCGATCGCAGCCATGAGGGTGAGCCCGATGGCGGAATCCACCGAGTAGCGACCGCCCACCCAGTCCCAAAAGCCGAACATGTTCGCCGGGTCGATGCCGAACTCCGTGACAGCTTCGTGGTTGGTGGACACCGCGACGAAGTGCTTTTCGATGATGGCTTGCCGCTCCGCGCTCGTCCCCGCCGGCACGCCGCGGCGCTCCAGCTCGGTGAGGAGCCATTGCTTCGCCGCGCGCGCATTGACCAGGGTCTCCTGGGTGCTAAAGGTCTTCGAGCTGATGACGAAGAGGCAGGACTCCGGGTCGAGTGTGTCCAGTGCGGCGCTGAGGTCCGCCGGGTCCAGGTTGGAGACGAAGTAGGGCTCGATGCCCGCGGTGCGGTAGGGGCGCAGCGCGGCGGCCGCCATGGAGGGGCCCAGGTCGGAGCCTCCGATGCCGATGTTGACGACCTGTTTGATGGTCCGCCCAGTCACGCCCAGCCACCGGCCGCTGCGTAGGTCACGGCAGAAGTCCCGCATCCGACCGAGGACCTCGTGGACGTCTGCGGCGACGTCCACCCCGTCGACCTGGAAGTCCTGGTCCACCGGGACCCGCAGCGCGGTGTGCAGGGCGGCACGGTTTTCGGTGGTGTTGACTGTGGCCCCGGCCATCATCGCGTCGCGGTACTCCGGCAGACCCATCGCCTCGCCGAGCTCTACCAGCAGCTCCATCACGCGCGCGTCAGCGAGGTTCTTCGACAGGTCGATATGCAGTGGGCCTGCCTGGATGGTCATGTCCGCGACGCGGGTGGTCTCCCGGTCGAAGATCTCCCTGAGCGTGGTGCCGACGAAGCTCTCCTTATAATCCTGGAGTTCCTGCCACGGTGCGGTGCTGGTCACCCGCTGTGGGTTGGGTGGGATGCTCACTGCTTGAGTTCTCCTCGGGAGGTGCGTCGCCGGTGAATCTTAGACGTATCGTCACCCAGCCTAGTCGTCTCGGAGGCGGTCGCACGGTAGTGCCACAGCGTGCCCCGCGACATAGCTACCGGTAGGGCTGCATTCTCGCCCGGTGGCCGGCGGTGACGCCCAGTGGCACAGTGGGGGTATGGCTACTTCGGCAGAAAACACCACAGCACAGAACACCTCCGATTCAGAGTTCTTCACCACCGTCACCGCCGGACCGCGGGAGATCACCGTCCCGACGGGGCTGTTTATCAATGGCCAGTGGCGCCACGGCGCGGATGGGGAGACCCTCGGGGTTACCGACGCTGCGACCGGCCAAGAGTTCGTGCGGGTGGCGTCCGCAACGGAAGGCGACGCCCGCGAAGCGATGGACCACGCCGCGAAGGCACAGCCCGAATGGGAGAACACCAGCCCGCAGGAGCGCGCCGACCTGCTCCGCTCTTTGTATCAGCTGGTGCAGGATCATGCCGATGACCTGGCCTACCTGCAGTCCCTGGAGCTGGGCCGCGCGCTGAAGGACAGCAAGGGCGAGGTCGGCTACGGCGGGGGATTCTTCCGCTGGTACGCCTCCCGCGCTGAGGCGATCGCGGGGGAGTACCGCGTGTCCCCGGACGGCGGCAGCCGCATCATCACCCACCCGAAGCCGGTCGGCCCGGTTCTGGCTGTGACTCCGTGGAACTTCCCGCTGGCGATGATCACCCGCAAGCTCGCCCCAGCGCTGGCCGCGGGCTGCACCATGATCGTGAAGCCTGCGCAGATGACCCCGCTGACCGCGCTTTACCTGGCCGAGCTTTCCCGCCAGGCGGGCCTGCCGGACGGGGTGTTCCAGGTCCTGCCTACCAGCACTGCCTCGAATGTCTCCGCCATTTTGGACGACGACCGGCTGCGCAAGTTCACCTTCACCGGCTCTACCGGGGTGGGCCAGGCGCTCGCGGCGAAGGCCGCCGAGGGAACCATCCGCACCTCCCTGGAGCTGGGTGGTAATGCCCCGCTCGTCGTCCTCGAGCACGCGGACATGGACAAGGCCGTGAACGCTGCCATCGATGCGAAGATGCGAGGCGCAGGGCAGGTCTGCATCGCCGCCAACCGCATCCTGGTGCACGAGTCGCTCGCCGAGCAGTTCACCGCAGCGGTGACCAAGCGGATCGGCGAATTCGTGCTCGGCGCGGGAACCGATAGTGGCGCCACCGCCGGCCCGATGGTCAGCGTGGAGCAGCGCGACAAGGTCGCAGACATGGTTGATAAGGCTGTCGAGCAGGGCGCGAAGGTGGAGATCGGCGGCTTTACGCTGACCGAGGACTCCCTGGCGAAGCACCCGGAGCTGAAGACCACCGGTGAGCTGGACACCAACGGTTTCTGGTACGCCCCGACAGTCCTGTCCGGGGTCACCCAGGGCTTCGAGATCGCCAACCAGGAGATCTTCGGACCCGTCATGACCATCCAGACCTTCGCCGATGAGGACGAGGCCCTGGCCAACGCCAATGCCACGAACTTCGGCCTGGCCGGCTACGTGGTGGGCGAGAAGCTACAGGAGACGATGGCCTTCGCCGAGAAGATGGAGGTCGGCATGGTGGCCGTCAACAAGGGCCTGCTCTCCGACCCGGCCGCGCCCTTCGGCGGGGTGAAGCAGTCTGGCATCGGCCGCGAGGGCGGCTTCGAGGGCATCGAGGAGTACCTCGAGACTCAGTTCATCACCGTCTCCTACTAAGGGCCGGTCCGGGGGGGAGTTCCCCCAACAGTTAAGGACGCCACCGCCGCGTGCGGTAGCGTCCTCTTTCTTTCTGTCTGCCCTGGTTAGGGCAAGTGGCTTAGTTATTCAGCGCGGCGATGACGTCCTCGTGCAGCAGCCCGTTGGTGGCCACCGCGGAACCACCGTGCGGTCCCGGCTCGCCCTCCACGTTCGTGAAGGTGCCGCCGGCCTCCGCCACGATCGGGACGAGTGCCGCGAGATCCCAGAGGCTGACCTCCGGCTCCGCCGCGATATCCACGGAGCCCTCGGCGACCATCATGTAGGACCAGAAGTCGCCGAAGCCGCGCAGGCGCCAGGTTTCGTCGCTCAGACCCACCAGCTGCTCCCGCAGGCCGCGATCCTGCCAGCCGGACAGGGAGCTGATGGAGAGGCTGGCGTCAGCGATCTTGCCCACGCCCGACACGCTCAGGCGACGTGGCTGGGCCGACGGGGTGGAGTCCCCGTCGAAAGTATTCGGCACAGAGAAGGAGCGCCACGCCCCGGCCCCAGGGGCGGCCCACCAGCGGCGGCACAGTGCGGGCGCGGAGACCAGGCCCACCTTCGGCACGCCGTCCTCCAACAGGCTGATCAGCGTGGCCCACACGGGCACACCACGGACGAAGTTCTTCGTGCCATCGATCGGGTCGATGACCCACTGGCGGCCCTCGAAGTGCGCCTCGCCGCCAAATTCCTCGCCCAGCACGAAGTCATCCGGACGGGAATCCGCCAGAATCTCGCGCAGGCGACGCTCGACGGCGGTGTCAGCGTCGGAGACGGGGGTGAGGTCGGGCTTGGATTCGATGCGGAGATCCTCGGCCTCGAAACGGGCCATGGTGATCTCGTCCGCGGCGTTGGCCAGCTCGAAGGCAAGCGACAGGTCATCGGAGTATGTGGTGCTCATGCCCTGGATCTTAGCCTCAAAAACTAACTGCCGATGAGCGCAGTCTTAACGCTCGCCACAGCCGACTCGGTGCCGGCCACCGACCAGGTCTTGCCCGCGGCCTCGATCTGCTCGGCCACGCCACCGGCGCCCTCCACGAGCGCCCGGCCCGGCAGCCAGTCCCAGGCCGCCACGGAGTCTTGAATCCAGCAGCCGAGCTCCCCGGAGGCCACGCCGGCCATGTCCACGGAAGCTGAGCCGAGCATGCGGACGGTCGCGAAGTGGCCGGTCACCGCGATCCAGGCGTCCCTAACTTCTGGCACGGAAAACAGCGGCGGGTGCAGGTAGGTGCCGACCACGGTGCGCTCCGCGGGGGTGTTCTTGAACTCCGGGACCGGCTGGGCGTCGCGGGTGGTGGGGATCTCCGGGCCACCGAACCAGGTGTAGCCCATCGCGGGGCGGTGCACGGCGCCGAAGATGACCTTCTCCGGGGCATTCGGGTCGCCCTCCACCAGGGCCAGCGCGGAGCACCAGTAGTCCGAGCCGGTGGTGAAGTTATAGGTCCCGTCCACGGGGTCGATCACCCAGGTTCGTCCGCTGGCCCCTTCGCGCCGGGTGCCTTCCTCGCCAAGGACGCCGTCCTCCGGTCGGATCGTCGCCAGCGCGTCGGTGATGAACTTCTCGGCGGCGCGGTCCGCGGCGGTGACGACGTCGGAGATGGAGGTCTTCGTCTCCGTCTCGAGCCCGGAGGCGCGCATCCGCCACGCCAGGCGGGCGGCGTTGTACACCAGCGCCTGAGCGAGGTGGTTATCGGTGTCGTCGACGTGAGCGACGATGAAGGTCTTGATGATCGCGTTGAGCATCTCCTCCGGCACCGGGGAGTTGCCGGTGGAGGTGGACGTATTCTTTGCCTTAGCCATACATTCCATTGTGCACACAGCCGGGTAGACTTGCGCACTATGCAACCGGATGTGAGCTCTGACCTGAAAGACCTGGAAGGCACCCTGACCACCATCGAGCGGGTGTTGGACCTCGACGAGCTGGATTCGCGGGCCCGCGAACTGGAGGATCAGGCCGCCGACCCCTCGCTGTGGGACAATCCGGACCACGCCCAGCAGGTCACCTCGGAGCTCTCCCGCGTGCAGGCCAAGCTGAAGAAGATCCGCGAGCTACGCCAGCGGCTGGAGGACCTCCCGGTGCTCTACAACATGGCTGAGGAGGAGGCCGCGGAGGATCCGGCGGCGGCCGAGGACGCCACGGCGATGGCGGAGGAGGAGCGCACGGCGCTGCGGGCCGCCATCGAATCCTTGGAGATCACCACCATGCTCTCCGGCGAATACGACCAGCGCGAGGCGCTGGTCAACATCCGCTCCGGCGCCGGTGGCGTGGATGCCGCGGACTGGGCGGAGATGCTGCTGCGCATGTACACCCGCTGGGCCGAGCAGCACGGCCACAAGGTGGATATCTACGACATCTCCTATGCGGAGGAGGCGGGTATTAAGTCCGCGACCTTCGTCATCCACGGTGATTACATGTACGGCACCCTCTCAGTCGAGCAGGGCGCCCACCGCCTGGTGCGCATCAGCCCCTTCGATAACCAGGGTCGCCGCCAGACCAGCTTCGCCGAGGTGGAGGTCCTGCCCGTCGTGGAGCAGACGGACTCCATCGAGGTGCCGGATTCGGACGTCCGCGTGGACGTCTACCGCTCCTCCGGTCCGGGCGGGCAGTCGGTGAACACCACGGATTCCGCGGTGCGCCTGACCCACATCCCGACCGGCATCGTCGTGACCTGTCAGAACGAAAAGTCCCAGATCCAGAACAAGGCCTCCGCCATGCGCGTGCTGCAGGCCAAGCTGCTGGAGAAGAAGCGCCAGGAGGAGAAGGCGGAAATGGATGCCCTCGGCGCGGGCGGCAACGCCTCCTGGGGCAACCAGATGCGCTCCTACGTGCTGCACCCGTACCAGATGGTCAAGGACCTGCGCACCGAGTACGAGGTCGGGGACCCGCAGAAGGTCCTCGACGGCGACCTCGACGGGCTCATTGAGGCCGGCATCCGCTGGCGCATGGCGCAGCAGCAGGAGGAGGACGCCTAAGGCGTCAGCCCGTGGATGTAGCCGAAGCGGTGCTCGGTGGTGGCGATGTTCTGCTCCAGCAGCATCGTCAGTAGCTCACGGTGGCCATCCGGTAGCACCGGCTGATCGAAGATCTTCGAATTCGAGTCGACCGCCGCCTCGTAGAAGGCATCCGGGCTCTCGCCCAGGGAGCGGATGCGGGAGTTCGCGGCCTTCGAGATCTCCGCGGCGAACACCAGGTCGCTGGCGATCCGGAAGCTCTTGCCCAGCTCACCGAACTGCGCTGCCACCTCCTCGGACGCCGAGACGTCCAGCTCCGTGCCGGTGACCGCCGCCCCCAGCTGGAGGCGCAAGACGTCGCGTGCCTTGGCGCCGGCGTTAACGCGGACGCGTAGCGGTTCCAGCAGCGGCTTGTAGCGGAAGACGTTGGACTCCACGACCATCGCCGACTTGTCGTGCTCGACGCCGAACTCGATGGCCATCGCGTGGGCGTCGGACTCCGCTGCCAGACGGAGCCACTCGTGATCCACGTCCTCCAGAACCGGGGAGCCGAGCCCGCGGAACTCTCGCAGCAGCTGGGTGATGCGGGGCTCGACCGTCCCGGAGGTCAGCTCCTCGATATTGCCCTCGGTCCATACGCCCTGCTGGGCGACGTAGTTCGGGCCGCCGGCCTTCGCCCCGGAGCCGATGGAAGAACCCTTCCACCCACCGAAGGACTGGCGCTGCACGATTGCACCGGTGATGCCGCGCTCCACGTAGGCATTGCCCACCTCGACCCGCTCGCGCCAATAGGCGGTCTCGTCGCGGTCGATGGTGTGGATGCCACCGGTCAGAGCGAAGCCAGTGGAGTTCTGCCACTCGATCGCCTCGTCCAGGTCCTTGGCATGCATGATGCCCGTGACCGGGCCGAAGGCCTCGTTCTTGTGGTACCAGCTGCCCGGCTGCACGTTATCGCGAATGCCCGGGCTCCACAGGGTCCCGGTCTCGTCCAGCTGCTTCGGCTTGACCAGCCACTTCTCGCCCTTATCCAGCTTGCGCAGTGCCCGGTCCAGCTTCTCGCCGGGCGCCTCGATGATGCCGTTCATGTACGTGGAGATGTCGGTGCCACGACCCACCTTGATGGACTCCACGGCATCCACCAGCTGGTTCATGAAGCGCTCGTTCTTGGACATCGAGCCCACGGTGATGATCAGGGAGGCTGCGGAGCACTTCTGACCCGCGTTGCCGAAGGCGGATTGGTAAATATCCTCCACCGCCAGATCCGGGTCCGCGGCCGGGGTGACGATGATGGCGTTCTTGCCGGAGGTCTCCGCGTTGAGAACCTTGCGCGGGTCCCAGCTGCGGAACAACTGCGCGGTCTCCGAGGCTCCCGTGAGGATCACGGACTCCACGTCCGGGTGGCTGATCAGGCGCTTGCCGGCCTCGTCCTCGTCGGCGTTGACCAACTGGAGCAGGTCCTCGCCGACACCGGCCTCGCGCATGGCCTCGACGAAGACCTCGGCGATGCGCAGCACCTGGGGCGCGGGCTTGAGGATCACGGCGGCACCAGCAGCCAGCGCGGCCGTCACACCACCCACCGGGATCGCCACGGGGAAGTTCCACGGCGGGGTGACCACGACGACCTTGTACGGGGTGAAGTTCGAACCGCGGTGCCGGTCGAGCTGGCGGGCGGATTCCGCGTAGTAGTGCGCCATGTCGATGGCCTCGGAGATCTCCGGGTCGGACTCCGCGATCGTCTTATCGGCCTCGAAGGCCGCGGCGGAGATCAGGCGGCCACGGTAGTTCGCCAGGGAATCGGCGACCTTGTCCAGCAGCTCGGCACGCTCCGCGCCGGTCTTCTGCCCCCACGCCCCCTCGTGGGTCTCAACGGCGCGCTGCACGACCTTGTCGATCTCCGCCGGGTCGGTGACCAGCGGAGACTGTGCCGGACCGGGGTCTGCCTCCGGGGTGAGCAGGCTGCGGGCCCACTCGCGGTTCTGCGCCAGAGCGGGATCGGTGTCCGGCTCATTGAGGAAGTTGCCCGGGATGGAGCCGCCCGTGGCACCAACCTTGTCCCTGGCCTCCTGGATGCGGTCCTGGGTGCGGCGTGGCCCGTGATAGGTCGCCCAGCGGTCGGCGACGGCGTCCCGGAAGCGCTGCTCCTGGTTTTCCATCGGCGTCAGGCCGGTGTCGTCGTCCTCTTCGGGGGTGAACAGTGCGTAGAGGAAGTTCTGCTTCGCACCGTTTTCCTCCAGGCGGCGGACCAGGTAGGAGACGGCGACGTCGAAGTCCTCCTTGCGGACGACGGGCGTGTAGAGGATCAGGTTGCCGGTCTTCTTCTGCACCTCGCTGGCCTGGGCGGGGGCCATGCCCTGCAGCATCTCGATGTCCAGCTGTTCGGCCACGCCCCGCTGTTCGGCGAGCTTGTGGGCGAGCGCCACGTGATAGACGTTGTGGCTGGCCACGCCGATGCGGATAGCCTCTGCGTTCTCGGGGTTCAGCACCCAGTCGATCAGGCGCAGGTAGTTGGCGTCGACCTCCGCCTTCGTCAGATAAGGGGTCTGCGGCCAGTTGTGCATCTCCGCATCCACCCGCTCCATGGAGAGGTTCGCGCCCTTGACCAGGCGCACCTTGATCTTCGCGCCACCCTGCGCCACGCGCTGCTTCGCGAATTCAGTCAGTCGCTGGAGCGCGTCGAAGGAGTCCGGCAGGTAGGCCTGCAGGACGATCCCGACCTCCAGGTCGAGGAACTCCTCCTCGGCGAAAAGTTCGGTGAATAGCTCCAGCGTGAGGTCGAGGTCCTCGTAAGCCTCCATGTCGAGGTTGACGAAAGTGGGCTTGCTGGACCGTCCCTGGCCCGCGCGCTTAGCCTCCCGGTACAGCGGACGCAGGCGGTCCTTCAGCCGGTCGACGGAGCCGCGGAAGTCCCAGTGGTTGAGCTGGGAGACTACGGAACTGGCCTTGACGGAGACGTACTCCACCTTCGGGTTCCGGATCAGGTCGATAGTCTGCTGCAGGCGTCGCTTGGCTTCCGCCTCGCCGAGGACGGCCTCGCCCAGCAGGTTGAGGTTGAGGGTGAATCCCTTCTCCCGGGCGTCGTCGAGCATCGCGTCCAGCGTCTCGGAACCGGCGTCCAACACCAGGTGGCCGACGGTGGAGCGCAGGTACTTTCGCGCGATGGGCATCACGACGTTCGGCAGGATCGGGGCTGCGATGGAGCCCGCCGTGACGAGGATCGTGTCGATTAGGCCGAGGAATTCGGGGGCCGGGTCGGTGCGCTTGAGAGGGGAAGCGATCTTCGCGAACTCTTCGGCGGCGACCTTATTGTCCTCCGGCCGGGCTACGCGGTCGACGAAGCTGAAGGTGAACTCCACGCCGTGTGGGTCGTGGACCATGTCGGCCAGCTGCTTCGTGGCTGGGGCGGTTTCCTTGACCTCCAGCCACTTATCGGCCTGTTCGATGGCGACGTCGACGAGACCCTCCATGTCCTGGTTCGGCGCGAGGTCCTGGTGCGCGGTGTTCTTGCTGTTCTCCGTGTGGGAAGTCATGGTCGCTGTCTCTCTGTGTGTGAGGGGGCCCCGTCGTGGCTTGGTTCCACTGCAGTTTTTGGGGAGCCAAAAGAAGGCCTCGGACGGGCAGGTCAAGAGGGGGGACCGGCTGCCGGGGCAGGGGCGGTCTTAGACAGTGAGAACGGGCGGGCGGTCACCGGGGCGGCGGCGACGATCGCGGGACAGCGCGCGCAGCCGGGTTTGAGTGACCCGGCTCAACGCACCGCGGTACTGGGGGCGGTATCGGGCGATGTGCCCGGTGTCGCACCCCGCGGGGGAAGCCGTGTCATTCCACATGACCCAAATCTACGCCCTTTTCGGGGTTGTTTCAGCAAGTGAAATAAAAACCGCGCACTTCCCAGGTGCGGGGGAGTGCGCGGTGTGAGGAGCGTGCCCGGCCGGCAGGCTATCCGGCGGGTAGCTGCGCTTAGGCCGGGTAGTTCATCGGGGAGCCCGGGCCCAGCGGGATGCCGAGCAGCCACCAGGCGACAAAGAAGAGGAACCAGCCAATGAGCATCGCCATCGCATAGGGCAGCGCGAGCGACATCAGCGTGCCGATGCCTGAGCGCGAGTAGTAACGCTGTAGGAAGGTCAGCGCCAGCGCGAAGTAGGGGCTCATCGGGGTGATGATGTTCGACGGTGAATCACCCATGCGGAAGAGCATCTGGGTGACCTCCGGGGCGTAGCCCAGGTACATGAACATCGGCACCACGATCGGGGCCATCAGCGCCCACTGCGCGGATCCCGAGGTGATCAGCAGGTTGAGGGCCGCGACCAGCAGGACGAAGAGGGCAAAGAGCAGCAGCGGGGGCAGGTCCGCCTTCTGCAGGATCTCCGCGCCGGTGATCGCGGTCCAGGAGCCCAGGTTGGACTCGGTGAACCACGCCAGGAACTGGGCGACGGCGAAGAAGAGAACCATCATCGGCAGCAGCGTCTTCAGTCCGCGGGCCATCCACTCCGGCACCTGGTGCCACTTTGTCAGGGTTTTGGCGACCAGGCCGTAGACCACACCGAGCAGGAAGAAGCCGACGGCGATGGGGACACCGACGTCCGTAATAAGGGGGCTTTCCATTACCGCGCCGCCCTCGCCCTGCAGCGGGGAACCCGGGACAAACAGGGCGGCGAAGTACGCGGCGAAGAAGACGACGGCGGCGACGCCGGTCCACTTCAGGGCGCGGACCTCCTTCTCGCTGAGGGCGAGGTCCGCCTCGAGCTCGTCCTTCGTCATGTCCTTGGCGTCCTTATCGAGGGCCTCGCTGCCCTCGGAGTCGACGTGCTCGGCGTTACCAAAGGTCAGCTCCTCGTAGTTGATCCGGTCGTGGTCGACCAGCTCGAGGGCCTTCTTGTTGATGTAGAGCTCCGTGACCGCGGTGATGATCAGCGCGAGGACGACCGCGGAGGCCATGACGAAGAAGTAATTAGCCAGCGGGGAGACCACGTACTCGGCGTCCGCGATGTTGGCGGCCGAGGTGGAGATACCTGCGAGCAGCACGTCCGTGATGTTCAACACCAGCGAGGAGTTGAAGCCCGCCGAGGAGGCGGCGAAGGCGACCATCGCGCCGACGATGGGGGAGCGGCCCATTGCGCGGAAGCTCATCGCACCGATGGGGATGAGGATGACGTAGACGGCGTCAGAGGCGACGGAGCCGGTCACACCAGCCAGTGCGACGACGAAAGTGAGGCTCTTCGGGCCCACCTTGCTCACCACCGCGCGCACCGTCGATGCGATCAGGCCGGAGTGCTCCGCGATGGCCACGCCAAGCATGACGGTGATGATGAGCCCGAGCGGCGGGAAGCTCGTGTAGTTTTCGACCGCGTTGGAGACGATGGAAGACAAGCCCTCGGGGGAGAGCAGGTTCTTCACGGCGACGGTTTCGCCGGATTCGGGATCCTTCGCGCTCAGCCCGGCCAGCGAACCCAGCCAGGAACTGACGAGGACCAGCCCGCCGATGATGACGAAGAGCCAGAACGGCTCGGGCAGTTTATTACCAACGCGCTCGACCCAACCGAGGAAACCGCCGACCTTCTCGGGTGCGTGTTCCGCGTGGTGTTCTTCGCTGCGGTCGGTTTTCTGGTCGCTGTGCTTGTTTGCTGTCTTCTCGGCAGTCACACGCTTCCCTTCTGTAACAGTTTCACCTTTGGTTCGCTAAGGTTGGAGCCGTGATCACTTTCGATAACGTTTCCAAGAGCTACCGGACCTCAACCCGGCCTGCGCTCCAGAATATTTCCGCAGAGATCGAAAAGGGCGAGTTTGTCTTTCTTATTGGCCCCTCCGGCTCCGGAAAATCCACTTTCCTGCAGCTCATGGTCCGTGAAGAGGTGCTGGACTCCGGCGACCTGCATGTCGCCGGTTTCCACGTCAACGCACTGAAGGATAAGGAAGTCCCAAAGCTGCGCCAGCGCATCGGCTACGTCTTCCAGGACTTCCGCCTGCTCCAGAAGAAGACGGTCTTCGAAAACGTCGCTTTCGCCCTCGAGGTGATCGGCAAGAAGCGCCCGGACATCGAAAAGCTGGTCCCGGCCGCCCTTGAAACGGTGGGCCTGCAGGGCAAGGAGAACCGCTTCCCGCACGAACTTTCCGGCGGCGAGCAGCAGCGCGTGGCCATCGCCCGCGCCTCCGTCAACCGCCCACTCGTCCTGCTTGCCGACGAGCCCACCGGCAACCTCGACCCGGATACCTCCGCCGAGATCATGAACCTGCTCAACCGCATCAACCAGCAGGGCACCACCGTCGTCATGTCCACCCACGACGACGTCGCAGTCGACTCCATGCGCAAGCGCGTCATCGAACTGCACAACGGCGAGCTCGTGCGTGACGACGCCCGCGGTATGTACGGCGTCGGCCACTAAGCCGGGGCAACGAGGAAGGTTAAATACGTATGCGAAGTAACTTCATCACCCGCGAGGCCTTCGGTGGGCTGACCCGCAACGCCACCATGACGATCGCGATGATCATCACCACCGCGATCTCGCTGGCGCTGCTGGCCACCGGTTTCCTCATGACCACGATGACCGAGCGCACCAAGGACATTTATATCGACCGCATCGAGGTCATGGTGCAGCTCAAGGACGAGGTCTCTGCCGAGGACCCGGAGTGCGCGAAGCCGGAGTGCGCCGAGCTCCGCGAGCAGCTGGAGGGCGACGAGGGAATCAAGTCCGTCACCTTCCGCAATAAGCAGCAGTCCTACGACCGATTTGTGGAACTGTTCCAGGATTCCGACCCGCGTCTCGTCGAGCAGACTAGCAAGGACGCCTTCCCAGCGGCCTTCCACGTCCGGCTGGAGGACCCGACCGACACCGCACCGATCGACGCGGTGCGCGAAAGCCCGGTTGTTCAGGACGTCGTCGATCAGGGTGAAGACCTGCAGGCAGCGACCCGCAACCTGGACTCCATCCGTAACGCGGCGTTCTTCGTCGCTGCTGTGCAGGCGATTGCGGCGATCTTCCTGATCGTGAACATGGTGCAGATCGCGGCGTACTCGCGCCGGGAGGAAATCAGCATCATGCGCATGGTGGGTGCCTCCCGCTGGTACACCCAGGCACCGTTCGTGCTGGAGGCCATCATCGGTGCGGTCATCGGTGCGGTTATCGCGGTGGGCGGAATGCTCGCCGGCAAGGCGCTGGTCGTGGACAAGGCGCTGGACTCGGTCTACCGGGCCAACCTGGTGGCAAAGATCACCACCGCCGATATCTGGCTAATGGCGCCGATCCTCGTCATCATCGGTGCTGCGGTGGCTGCAATCACCGCGCAGATCACGCTGCGGTGGTACGTCAAGAACTAGCGTTTTCTATGCCGGGGCTGGCTGATGGGGGATCGGCTGGCCCTTCTGCTTTCTCTTAGCTGGGCGCATTCGGCCTCGGTTCGACTGCTTCGCCGGCCGTGCGGCTGGTAACGTGTGAGCAATCATGGCTAAGAAGAGCACCCCGGTGGATTCCGGGCGATCGAAGGGGAAGAAGGCCTCCGCACCACGTGGCGGGGGCCCGGCCGTCATTGCCACCAACCGCAAGGCGCGCCACGACTACCACATCCTCGACACCTACGAGTGCGGCGTGGTGCTCGTCGGCACGGAGGTCAAGGCCCTGCGGGAGGGCAAGGCCAGCCTCGTGGACGCTTATGCCACCATCGATGCTGGCGAGGTCTGGCTGCGGGGGCTTCACATCCCGGAGTACTCGCGCGGCAACTTCTGGAATCACACCCCGCGGCGCGTGCGTAAGCTCCTGCTGCACCGCCGCGAGATCGACTCGCTGATGGGTAAGGTTCGCGACGGCAACCACACGCTGGTTCCCCTGCAGCTGTACTTCGTCGACGGGCGCCTCAAGTGCGAGCTGGCCCTGGCCCGCGGTAAGCAGGACTACGACAAGCGCCAGGACATCAAGCGCCGCACTGAGGAGCGCGAAGTGGTTCGCGAGCTGGGTCGCAAGATTAAGGGGATGAAGGGCTAGGTACTGCCGGCCTTGAGACGAAGGGAGAACCGCCGTGGAACACTGGCGGCTAACTCACCCCAGCCTGGGGCAGCTCGAGGTGTGCGTCGGTCAGCCGGCCGAGCTCCGGCGCGTTGACCCGGGGTTCCCGCTGCTTAAGAAGGACGACGCCCAATCTGGCGCGGTGGCTGGCTCAGAAGGGTTCGTCGAGCTGGAGGCGCAGGACGGCGGGGCAAAGGTTGAGGTGGGGGAGCTGCCCGCGCCACGGCCTGCTGAGCATCCGGCCACAGCCCGCGACGAGGGAGAGGAGGAAAGCCCTGATGCGCCTGCGCGTGGAAGGGCTGCCGAGAAGTGGCAGGCTTTCCTCGAGTACGAGGCACCTCCCGTGGTCGTGTTGCAGCAAGGCATTCCCGTCTACCGGGAGCGCAGCCTGAGCCAGCGCAAGATCCGGCTGGCGCCGGCGGGGCGTGATCCCAAGCTGGTGGCTGACGGGGAATTTTCCGAAACGCTCGATCCGGGCGTCTCTGCGGCTCCCGCGATGTTGAAATTGGACACCGCGTTTTTCGACCGGCATCTCATCCAGGTCGGGGTGAAAACCAAGGACTCCTTCATCTTCTTCGATCCACCGGCCGGTACTCCCGCAGCGGAGCGTGCCGCGAAGATGGAAGCCTCGCCCGTTCGGCGCTGGCTCTATCCGCTGCTCGGCGGGCTCGGGAAGAGTGGTTGGGCGATTTTCGCCTTTCTTGTTATGCCGCTCCTTGGCAAGCTCATCGCCGCGCTGCTGGCCCCGATCATCGAGTTTCTGAAACGGCTGATGCCGGATATTGATTGGCCGGAGATTCCGTGGCCGCAGATACGGCTCCCAAATATTCCGTGGCCGGATATTAACTGGCCCACGATCCCGTGGCCGCAGATCAACCTGCCCAGCCTGCCAGAGTTGCCGGACTGGCTCGTATGGCTTCTGAACCACCCGAAGTTCTGGCTGCCGATCGTGGTGGGCATTGTCGTCGGAATCATCGCGGTGCGCAACGCACGGCGGTCGCAGAAGGAAAAGCTGCACTGGCAGCGGCAAAAGATGGCAACGGCGTTGAACGCGCTTTACGAAAAGCGGAAAATGCAGTAATCTGAACCATCCTGCTGAGACGCAACTTCCGCAGCAGGCTTGTATGGGGCCGACTTGGTTTCGACTTCGTGCATTGAGCTAGGGGAAGCGTGCCGGTGAAGGCAGATGACCACCGCAAGCGTCGCTGCGATTTCTAAGCGCCGAGAACACTCAGCGCGACTACGCCCTCGCTGCCTAATTCAGCGACCGCGTGTCTGTCGGCCTAAGCTAGCCTCTGGCTTAGCACCCGGCATCGTTTAAAGAGGCTTGCTGTGCAGCTAGGTCACTCGAGCTGCACGGGACACTTGAGAGTGACTGGGCTCATCATCCGGGCTGGTTCGCGTGACCCGGAGAGCCGAGCAGAGATGACAGCGAACTGCGCACGGAGAAGCCCTGGCGAAGTCGCGAAGGACGCGGGTTCAATTCCCGCCGGCTCCACGTTTGGCTAACCCCTGGTCATAGCTGACCAGGGGTTTTGCCATTCCTGTGCGGCTAGAGAGGCAAATACTCTGGAGTGCTCTGTATCGTACTTCGGAGCTGCGGGGCAGCCCGTCCTCAGTCCAAGGGGCCGTAGCCTTCGGGCTTGACCACGCGCGGCCAGCCAATTCCAGACTTGGAGATGGTGAATGGCTCGGAGTGGAGAATCTTCCCTTCTTCGTCGAAGAAGGGCCCGGTCACGGGGTAGGAGGGGCTGTAATACTGCCCATCTTCCGGGTCGTTTCACGTTGCGACTGATTTGAGGCGCCCATTGGGATAAAACTCGCAGCCGTAGACGAGTCCCCGGCGCTGGAACGTCCCAACCTTCTTTGGGGTGCCGTCCTTGTAATATTTGATGCCGTAGCCCTCGCGGTATACGTGCCCCGTTTGTGGATCGGTGGTCGTTCCACCGAAATATTTGAGCTCGCCGCTGTCGTAAAAGATCTCGCCGCGCATTTCTTCTCCTTGATGCTGGTCGGTTGGAAGACAACATAAAAAGAAGACTCATCGTTCAAGCTTGAGCACCTTGCGCCTCGGCAGGTTGCTGAAGGGTCATCGAGCTTGTCTCTCGCCTTCTCTTTATGAATAGCTCCAGGCTAGCAGCCGGCGGTCGCTTCAGTGCTGCCTGGTGAGGTCACTGGACGGTACACCCATGGTGGGTGATGCTGCGGTAGGTCACAGTTTCGCCCAGCGAGCCGCCGAGCGGGGAAGAACGGGTGAGTTGCCGTTCAGGGCTCTGGGGTGCTGTGAGTAAGTTCTTGGGGTATTCCTAAAAGAAGCTGCCTGAGATTAGGGCGAGCGTGATGTTTCCGCAAGCATGCATAAATGGTGATTTATCACCACTGTTACTGGGGTCACTTTTTAGAGAATATGCTTTTTTGTGATCGGGCTCGGTCGTTTGAGGGGATATTCTCTGAAGTATTGTCTGACCTGCCGAATTATCCTGCTTTTCTGGCTTATGTGATGTTATTGCGTTTTCTAGCCCTCACTAAAGTGACGGGCTACACATTATGCTCGTCTTGTTTTTATGGTAATTAGTCGACTTTATTTTCCGTGTTATTCTCGGCTCCTCGAGGGTGCATTTCACTCGATTGTTGTGCGATTCATAAGAGTTTGTGAACTTTCATTCGCTCCACATAGGCCCTGCGGTTAGTGGGCGAGTGGAAGCCGATCCCTCGTCGAGCTGAAAGAAACGTCACCATGATTTGGGTTCACCTACTGATCGTCCTCGCAGTCATCGTGCTCGGCGCGAGGTACGGGTCCATCGCGATCGGTGCCGCCGGGGGCCTCCGGGTGATCGCCCTGGCGATCGCCGGTGCGCCGGTGACTGGCGACGATATTCCCTTTGATGTCATCGGCATCATCATGTCCGTCATCGCTGCCATCGCCGCGATGCAGGCTGCCGGTGGCATGGATTGGCTCGTCGCGCAGACCGATAAGCTGCTGCGGAAGCAGCCGAAGCGCACCACCCTTTTTGCTCCGATGGTCACCTATTTCCTGACTATTTTCGCGGGCACCGGGCACACCGCCTTCGCGGCTTTGCCGGTGGTCACGGAGGTCGCCAAGGAAAACCAGATTCGCCCAACGCGGCCGCTGTCCATCGCGGTCGTTGCCTCGCAGATGGCTATCACCGCCAGCCCGATTTCAGCGGCCGTGGTGTTCCTCGCCTCGATCCTGGAACCGATGGGGGTGGGGTGCCTGACCCTGCTCGGGATCGCGATTCCCTCGACTTTCCTTGCGGTCATTATCACCAGCTTCGTTGCTAACTGGCTCGGTACTCCGCTTTCG
Source organism: Candidatus Corynebacterium intestinavium (assembly GCA_019120635.1). Lineage (GTDB taxonomy): Bacteria > Actinomycetota > Actinomycetes > Mycobacteriales > Mycobacteriaceae > Corynebacterium > Corynebacterium intestinavium. The sequence goes on from DWUR01000042.1 coordinate 29,458, forward strand.
GAGGATCCCGTCTATCTGGAGCGCAAGGAGAAGGGCCAGGTGAAGTTTCGGGGAAAGGTGCAGTACACCGAGAAGCCCGGCGCAAAAGCGTCGGTGTTGATCTTCCTGCTCGCTATCGTCGCAGTGGTCAGCTACGCGGCGTTGATCTCGGATAACCTGCAGGTTATTGCCGATCCGACCCTGCCGCGCACCGAGGCGATCATGTCGATCATGCTTGCCGCGGCGATGGCTATCACCGTGTTCTGTCGTGTCGAACCGGGAAGGATTCTGGAGATGGCCACCTTCCGCTCGGGGGTGTCTGCTTGCGTGTGTGTCCTTGGTGTGGCCTGGTTGGGGACGACCTTCGTGAACGCGCATATCGACGAGATCACGGATGTGGCCGGGGCAACCCTCAGTACCAAGCCGTGGCTGCTCGCCGTGGTTCTCTTCTTCGCTGCGACCCTGCTGTACTCGCAGGCCGCGACGGCAAAGGCGCTGATGCCCACGGCATTGGCGCTTGGGGTTGGCCCGGTTGCGGCGATCGCAGCTTTCCCGGCCGTGTCCGCGCTCTTCGTGCTGCCGACCTACCCGACCCTGCTCGCGGCGGTTGAGATGGATGACACCGGCTCGACGCGTGTGGGCAAGGCGGTCTTCAACCATCCGTTCATGATTCCGGGTGTGGTGAACATTGCGATTGCGGTGGCTTTTGGATTCCTTTTTGGGTCTTTGTTGATTTAGTTCGGCGTTGCCACTGAGGCCAAAAGTCGCCCTGATTCACTGTTGATTCCCGATATGGTTTCGGAGGGAAAGGGAGAATTTTGTTAGCGTGGTTTTATGACTAACACCGCTAAGAGCAATGTTCTGAAGTCGCTGACCGCTGCCGTCGCTGCCCCAGCTCTACTGCTGGGTGTGGCGGCCTGTGGTGATTCTGGCGAAGAGACGGTCAACAACGCCACCGAGCAGGCGGGCGACGCCGCTAGCTCCGCGACCGAGAAGGTCGGCGACGCGGTGGATTCCGCGAAGGCGGACGAGTCCACGTCCACGACGGATGCCGCGGATGAGAACTCTGACCTGAGCCAGCCGGAGATCCAGCTGGACGGCAAGCCTGTCGACGGCGAGTTTGCTCCCGTGAAGGTCAAGCGCACCACGGACGATGGCCAGCAGGAGCTGAAGTACGAGGCTGGCGATGGTGCTACCGAGCTCGAGGTCGAGATCATCGAGGGAGATAGCCCGGCCCTCGACGAGCTCAGCCTCAATGTCGACGGCAAGGAGTGGGAGACCTCCGACCAGCAGGAGCGCGACGCCAAGGTCGTGAATACCGGTGACCGCTACGTCGTCAGCACCGAGGTCCACGAGGACGATAATGAGCAGAACACTGCTTCCCTGAAGGTTACTTTCGACGCTAAGCAGTAGTCGGGTATCTACCCAAGTAGCGCCCCTTCACGTCGAGGGGCAATACAAGGGAGCGTCCAAGGACAACGCATAAAGGTCGGCCCACCATCACGGTGGGGCCGACCTTTATTCTTTGCTGTCCGTGGTGCCACACAGCCAGCTGGGGGCTAGGCCTTACTTGGCGTCTTGCACCTCGTGGGGAATATCGATGGCCTTGTGCGGATCCGTGCGCCACGGGTTGCCGGAATCGATGAGGAACTGCTCCACCTGCTCCGGAGTGGCCCGCAGGGTGGGGTCGAAGTCCAGGTACGCCTTCGTCTCCCGGGCGATGAGGCCAGAGAGGATCAGCAGACCGATCAGGTTCGGCAGGGCCATTAGACCATTAGCGAGGTCGGCGAAGGTCCAGGCCAGCTCCAGCTCGGTCGTCGCACCGACCACGACCACGCAAGTGAAGAGCATGCGGTAGATGGGGGATGCCCAGTCGCCGAAGACGCGCTGTGCATTGCGCTCACCGTAGTAGGACCAGCCCAGCAGGGTGGAGAAGGCGAAGAAGACCACCGACACGGAGACGATCATGCCGCCCCAGTCGGAACCCAGGCCGGCGGAGTAGGCCCGTGCGGTCATCACACCCGCCTGGTCGGAGCCGAGCTCCCACACGCCCGTCGTTACGATAACGAGGCCCGTCATGGTGACCACGATGATGGTGTCGATGAAGGTCTGGGTCATGGAAACGAGTCCCTGGCGCACCGGGTGGGAGGTTTTCGCCGCCGCAGCTGCGACAGCGGCGGAACCCATGCCGGACTCGTTGGAGAAGATGCCTCGAGCGAAACCCATCTGCATCACGATGATGATGGACGAGCCGATGAACCCGCCCACCGCAGAGGTACCGGTGAAGGCGTCGCTGAAGATCATTCCGAATGCAGCCGGGATCTCAGCGGCGTGCTTAATGAGCACGATGATGCCGCCGCCCAGGTAGATCACGATCATCATTGGGACGAAACCGGAGGTCACCGTACCGATGGACTTGATGCCTCCCAT
>DWUR01000043.1 GCA_019120635.1 Candidatus Corynebacterium intestinavium
AGGCGGCGGCCGCGTTCCGAGACACGCTGCTGCGAGCCGAGGCGGCCGCGGTAGGCCGGAGCGCGGTGCAGGCTGCGACGGGGCTTGGCCGGCTGCCGCTTGAGCGAACGGGGCGCGCTAGTGCGCAGCTCTACTCGCTCGGCCTTGGCGGCAGTCCTGGGGTGCTCCTTCAGCATTCCGGGAGTGGTCATATCCTGTCCTTTGCCTGGTTCTTCGGGCTCGTTGTGGGCGTCGTGGTGCGGTGCGCGGTTGTTGTTGAGGTTTCTGTCGGGCTATTCGGCCACTTAGTGTGGCGACGCCAGCGGGTAGCGTGGCCCGTCAGCCCCCGAGGAGTGGGCGCCTATTCGCCGGGCTGCCCGGACCCTCACGGGGGCAGATCTGGAGTTTTCTGCGATCTCTTGCTCGCTGGCTTTCTCCGCCCCGCGGGTGAGGAGCTCGAACTCCGGTTCGGTGCCGGGCAGCTCGACCGGCAGTCCGGGCGGCGTTGTGGACTCGGTCATGCCCTTGAGCTGCTGCTTGACGATCTTGTCCTCGAGGGACTGGTAGCTCATGAAGACCCCGGCGCCGTCGACACGGAGCCAGCTGAAGGCTGCTGGGATGACGAGCTCGAGGCTTTCCAGCTCCGCGTTAACCTCGATCCGCAGCGCCTGGAAGGTTCGCTTGGCGGGGTGCCCGCCGGTCCGTCGCGCAGCGGCTGGGATGGTTGCGTAGAGCAGGTCCACGAGGCGCGCGGAGTTTTCGAAGGGCTGCTTCTCGCGCTCGCGAATGACAGCGGAGGCGATCTTGCCCGCGAACTTCTCATCGCCATAGCGCTTGAGGATGCGGGCAAGCTCGCCGTGCTCGTAGGTGTTGAGGATCTCCGCCGCAGTCAGTCGGCCGCTTGGGTCCATGCGCATGTCCAGTGGGGCGTCGACGCGGTAGGCGAAACCGCGATCCTCCTGGTCCAGCTGCATGGATGACACCCCGAGGTCGAACAGGAACCCGGAGATCCCCTGTTCGCGGATGTCGACCGGGAAGTCAGGGTCCTCGGAGAAGTGCTCCAGCGCCTCACCGATGCCATCGAAGCGAGTCTGGTAGCTGAAGAAACGCTGCGCGAAGCGCTCGAGACGGGCGCGGGCCTCAGCAAGCGCGTTGGGGTCGCGGTCCAGACCGATGACGATGGCGTTGGGGTAGGCCTCGAGGAAGGCTTCAGTGTGACCTCCGGCTCCCAGGGTGCCGTCCACGATGATGGGCTGAGCTGGGGCGCTGCCTGCGGCCACACCAATACCGACGAGTTCCACCATGCGCTGCCGCATGACGGGAACGTGGCCTGGGCTGCTCGGATCGTGGGGGGTGTTCGCTGCCACGGTCACGCTCCTCTTGGCTCGTCGGTGGGTTACTCGGGTGGGCGCCTGCCTGTGGGGCGGGCGCCGTCAAACTGCTTGGTTTTTATCTTGGGTTGATATGAACAGGGCCTTACCTGCGCGGGCGTGGGCTTGATGTTGGGGAAGTGCATCAAACGGTCACGTCTTCCGCTCAGGCAAGGGCCTGCACACATCACGGGCATCGCCGGCGTGATCGTGGCCGGTCGATGTGGCATGGCGGGCTAGAGGAAATTCGCGAAGGCTTCGTCGTCGCCTGCGGCGAAATCTGCCTCGTGGGCTGCGCTGTACTCCTCCCAGGCCTGGGCATCCCAGATCTCGAGGAAGTCCACCGACCCGATGACAACGCACTCCTTCTTCAGCCCCGCGTATTCGCGGTGCGCTGCGGAGACGGAAATGCGCCCCTGCGAGTCGAGGTCCTGCTCGTCCGCACTTGCCGCGAGGTTTCGCACGAAAGCGCGAGCTTGCGGATTGCTACGGCTCGCGGCTGCGGCCTTGCGGGCCCGGAGGAGAAACTCCTCGCGGGGGTAGATCGCGAGGCTGTGATCCTGCCCCTTGACGACCATCAGGCCGTCCTTGAGTTCCTCGCGGAACTTCGCAGGAAGGGTGAGTCGCCCTTTATCGTCGAGCTTCGGCGTGAAGGTGCCAAAGAACATGTCTTGTGACCCCTTTCGCCGGTATCTCGTGTAGCCATGCCATGTTTTCGCTGTGAAGTTATCCGTGGCTCTTGCGGTGCGTCCGGTCTGGACCCGTGGGCTACCTATACCCAGGAAGCCCCCTCAATCACCAACATGCCCCACTTTACCCCACCTTGCGCCACCATAACCACCCAGTGGGCGTATTTAGGCGTGTTTTTCTCAAGCTAGCGAAACAACCTGCAGGTTCACCAGGCAGCCAGGTGGGGAGCGTGAACTTTTAACCATCGAAAACTGGTCCGCATACCCCGAAAACGACGCTCTTCCTGGTGACTTTCACCCTAAAACCCATCATTTCGAGCCCCAATAGACCGAGAGTGGGTGAAAGTGGGGATTTAGAAAAAGGCAAGAAAAAACCCTCGCCAGGTGGCGAGGGCTCTCGGGCTGAGTCCCGCTACTTCACCGGCAGGACCTAGCGCTCGAAACGCTTACGGAACTTATCCTCCATGCGGTCCCCCAAGCCACCATCCCCCTGCCGGACCGACCCGCCGGCGGAAACCCGACGAGACTTCACGCTCTTCGCTGGAGCCGGGGAATCGCCGTTATTCAGCGCGATCATTCCGCCACCCAGCATGACCAGGAAGCCCGCAACACTCAAAACCACGAACCACAGGGAGACCTGCGCCAGAGCGACACCACCGACCAGCAGACAGATGCCGAGCATGATCAGCGAAATCGAACGAATGTCGAAGCGCACCCCCGACGGTGCCGAGTCATCCCCGCCCTGAGCAAAGCGCGGATCCTCCGCGATCAAAGCCCGCTCGATCTCTGCGAGCATCTGCTTTTCTTGTTCCGAGAGAGCCATGACAGTCCTCGTTTCCCTCTACTGATCCTCCGCGTGGCCACGACAACGCAGCACACGACCTGATAACCCACTGTAGCGCGCTTCAGATCTTCATTTACTCCGGCGGAAGATCGCGCCAACGCCGCAGTCTGCTGGAAGCCACCCCGCCGCAGCGAGGCTTCCCCATATTTTAGTTACGACTCAATTCCCCACTCTAACCAATGAGCAGGATTAAGTCAGCCCCAAAGCCCTAAGCGGCCTGCAGGCCAAGGCCCAGCTCCATTCGCACACGCTCCAGGAGTTCGACAGAATCCGAGTACACCTCCTGAAACGCAGAGTCTGCTACATCGCGCTCGAGGCCAATATCTGCCCGCTCCGCCAGCCTGGCGTGCTGTTCGAAGGAGTCAGCCCAGCCGCCGAGGTCAGGTCGCACCGCCCGGAGACGCAGCCACGCCGAACCGGCCGGAAGCCTGCGACGAGCCGGCCGCTCGGCGTCGATAACAGCACCTGCAGCACGCAGCCCGGCACGATAGGCGTAGACAACAGCCCGCGGCAGATCCCCCTGGCCATAAGCCTCGTTCGCTAACACGAGTTGCGCTTCCGCGCGCATCAAAAATTCCGCTGGATTGGGACGCAGCGCCCCCCTCGTCTTCGACATCACAGCCATCGCCACTCCCACCTTTCGAGAACTTCCGTTTCGCAATTTGCACCCCTGACGTTAAAACCCGGAGCGGACACCCCATCCACTATTCGAACACGTGTTCTAATTGCGCTTTACTGTCGCCCACTGCACACCCTCGCGATTGATACGTGGGACGATATCCCTATGAGCCAGCCCATCGCGCAACCCGACCAGGATCACCTCGTCTCCCTCGCACCCATCAGCCGCGCACTCTTCCTGCGACGCCTCGACGAACTCGTGGCTTTGCACCTCAAGGCCATGGGGTATCCGCCGGAGGCATTTCGACAACGGCGCAGCCTGTGGCTCAGCAACGCCAACCACCCACACTTCACGAGCCTGGCGGCCCTCTTGCACTCACCGGCGGAAGAACCGGATCCAGCCAACCCTGCGCAGAAGATCGTGGGTGTCTGCTTTGGCTTCCAGGGAAGCCGAGGAACGTGGTGGTACCAGCAGGTCAGCTACGGCCTGCTGGCTGCGGGCATGTCACCGGAGGATGTCACCGAGACCCTGTCGAGTTATACCGAGATTTCGGAGATCCATGTTCTTCCGCGATTTCAGGGCTCCGGCATCGGCACCCGGCTGTTAACGGAGGTCCTGGGTATCCTGCCCACCCGCGATGCAATGCTCTCCACTCCGGAGGTGCCCGGCGAGAATAATCATGCGTGGCACCTCTACCGCAGCTTGGGCTTCACCGATCTACTGCGGGAACACCGCTTCCCCGGCGATCCCCGCCCCTTCGGGATTCTTCGCAAGCGCCTGCGCGACTCCGCAGGTGGCCCCGCCGCGGTGAGGGAATCAGCGTCAGGCGCGGACCGGCGGGTGGCACGCTAGCCCCCCCGCCGGTCCGGGGCAGACTCGCCCAGCAGCTGCCCCACCCCACGGGGCGAACGCACCGGTCGGCGTCGCCGGTGAGCTAGCGAACCATGTCCTGGCCGTAACCCGGCCCCCATGCTGGCGCCATCCCCAGGTTGTGCAGCACGTCCTGGGTCGCCCGCACGTTATTCATGGTCATGAAGTGCAGGTTCGGCGCCCCCTCTGCGATGAGACGCTCACTCATCTCGGTGGTGATGTCGATGCCGACCTCGCGGACAGCATCACGGTTGGCAACCTCATCGCCAGCAGCGGCCTTCTCCAGGCGCTCCAGGATCTTCACGGGAACCTCGCCACCCGCCAGTTCCATTTGGCGGCGCACGGAACGGATCGAGGTGATCGGCATGAGTCCCGGAATCACGGGCTTTGCCCCGTGGATCGGGTCGGCGGCGGCGAGCCTATCGCGCAGCCGGAGGTAGTTCTCCACGTCGAAGAACATCTGGGTAATCGAGTAGTCCGCCCCCAGCCGGAGCTTGTGCAGGGTCACCTGCGTGTCCTGCTCCAGGTCCTCGGCTCGGTAGTGCCCCTCCGGGAAACTGGCGATACCGATATCGAAGTTTTCGCACTCCGGGGTGGTGCGGATCAGCTCGATGAGGTCGGAGGCATAGTTCAGCCCGCCCGGTGTGGGCTGCCATGTCCCCAGCGGGTCCCCCGGCGGGTCGCCGCGAAGCGCGAGCACGTTCGTCATGCCGCGGCGGGCGTAGTCCTGGAGCATGCCGCGCAGCTCGTCGGCCGAGTGGTCCACCAGGGTGAGGTGCATCAGGGTGGTCAGTGGCTTGGCCGCCAGCTGTTGGGCGACCTCCATCGTGCGTTCCCGGGTGGAGCCACCGGCCCCGTAGGTGATGGAGGCGAAGCTCACGCCGAGGTCGTGGAAGGCCTCCGCAGCGTTCCACAGCCGGGTTTGGGCGGCATCGTCGCGCGGGGGCATGAATTCGACGGAGAACGGGATCTTGCCGGGGCTGTAGCCGCGGATCGCTTCGCTCACTGGCACCTGCAGCGTGGGCTGTGGTGGTGTGCCCGGCAGCGGTGAGGCCTTCTCGTGGTGACCGTGGGGGTTGGATGCAGACATGAAGGAAATCTTAGTAGACATCTCTGTCTAGGTTGCGCTCTGGGCTAACACTCGCGTGCCGTCGGGTTCCCCCCACCCCCACTGACCTATCCGGCACCCACCCCAGTTGCGTCTGTTCGCCGGTGTCTGCAGCGACCTTTAGACTATGAGGCACAAGATCGAACCTTCAAAGCAGGGCGCTTCGTGCGCTACCCACTCAGCATCCACGCCCCGCCCTGCCCCACAGCCCCGAAAGGTGTGCTCCCTGTGACCACTCCGTCCTCCCCGCATGGCCTGTCGACGATCTCCCAGCCGCCGGTCGCGAACCAGCTGGCCGGTTGGGACCTGCGCTCACCGCTGAAGGACGTTCCGGCTGCTGTCGACCGTGCCCTGGACGCCTACTTCGACCACAGTGCGGCGGAGTTTTCCGCGATCGCGCCCGAGTTCAACGACGCCATGACAGTGTTGCGGGGCTTCGTCATGGGCGGTGGCAAGCGCGTCCGACCAACCTTCGCTTGGGCTGGTTTCCGCGCCGGCCTGGAAGGTGGCGGGGCGGATAGCAGCAGCATTCAGGACGTCGACCCGGCGACCGTGCTGCTGGCCCTCAGCGCTCTCGAGTTCGTGCAGGCGTGTGCGCTGATCCACGATGACATCATCGACGAGTCCGATACCCGCCGAGGCAACCCCACCACCCACCGAGTGTTCGAAAGCCAACACCGCGAGCGCGACTGGTTTGGATCCTCGGAACACTACGGCATCAGCCAGGCCATTCTGGCGGGCGACCTCGCGTTGAGCTGGGCAGATGACCTGCTCGCCACCGCGGGACTGAGCCCAGCGATTGTCGAGCGGGTGCGGGGTCCGTGGCGCGCGATGCGTACCGAGGTGATCGCCGGCCAGCAGCTGGACATCGCCTTGGAAAACGACGGGAGCGAGTCGATCGCCGATGCCATGCAGGTGATCAACTTCAAGACCGCCAGCTACACCGTCGCCCGCCCGCTGCACATCGGCGCAGCCCTGGCAGGCGCTGATGAGCGCACGATCGAGCTTCTCCTGGAGTACGGCACGCTGGTGGGGCAGGCTTTCCAGCTTCGGGACGACCAGCTGGGCGTCTTCGGCGACCCGGCCGTGACCGGCAAGCCGAGCGGGGATGATCTGCGCACCGGCAAGCGAACGGTGTTGGTGAATACCGCTTTCGCGGAGTGCAGCCCGGAGCAGCTGGCCCGACTGCGGGAAGATTTCGGTCCGCTTCCCGGCGCGGCGGAGCACACTGCGGAGCAGATCGACCGGATGCGCCAGATCATTCAGGATTGCGGGGCGGCGCAGCAGATCGAGGACAAGATCAACGCCCTGTCCGAGCGGGCTATCTCGCTGGTCGAGGACTCCTGGCTGGAAGACAGCATCAGCGAGGAGCTCGTCGCCTTCGCACGCTTGCTGAGCGACCGGAGGTTCTAGGGCATGCCGATTTTTAGCGCGATCCCCTCCCCTCGCCAGGTCCTCGCGGCTACGCGCCGGATGGTGGTTCCGACCACCCGCCCAACCACCCGCGACCGGGTTCCCGGGGATGTCGAATCCGTGATTGTCGTGGGTGCGGGGCTATCCGGTTTGGCGGCAGCGTGCCGGCTGCAGGCCGCCGGCAAGCAGGTGACGCTGGTTGAGGCGAATCCCGAGGTCGGGGGCCGCTGCCGGACTGAGCAGCTGCGCAGCGACCACGGTGATTTCTATGCCGACACCGGCGCGACGGTGCTGACGATGCCGGATCTGGTGGATAACCTCCTGCTGCACCTGGGGGTGGATGCCGAGGAGGTCGGCTGGGGTTACCGCAAGTTGCGCCCGGCGTATCACGCGATGTTCGCCAGCGGTCGCGAGCTGAATGTATACCCGGACGGCGACACGATGGAGCACGAGGTGCGCCGCTTCGCCGCCGGAAAGTACGGCGCCGATAGCGCGGATGTCGACCAGCTTGCACGGGGATACCGCCAGCACCGCCAGTGGATCGGCGGGATCTTCGACGCCTCCTTCGAGTCCTTCATCGGCGCGGATTTCGATTCCCTTCTCGACGCCGTGGCGACCCCTGCCGCCGCCAATGACATGGCGGATCTCGTGGAGCTCGGGGCGTTCGGCAGCCTGGGGAAGCGTGCCTCCCGCCACCTGGGGGACGAAGAGCTGGCCCGGGTGTTCAGCTTCCAGGCCCTCTACGCCGGTGTGGCCCCGGCGAAGGCCCGCGCGGTCTATGGGGTGATCTCCCACATGGACACGACGATGGGCGTGTTTTACCCGCGTTTCGGCATGGGGGACGTGCCTGAGGTCCTGGCCCGTGCCTTCCGCCTGGCCGGCGGGGAGCTGCGCTGCAGCACCCGGGTGGAACGCATCATCCACGATGGTTCGCGCGCCACGGGTATCCGAACAGCCGACTGCGAGCGCCTGACCGCGGATGCCGTCGTCGTCACCGCGGACCTGCCCGTCGTGGAGGAACTGCTGGGTTCCCCGGCACATCTGGCGGGCCGGAAGCCGAATTGGTCCCCCTCCGCGGTCGTGGTGCACGGCAGCATCCCGGTGGACGCGAGCGCGGCGTGGCCGGGTTCAGACGAGGGCGGCTACCACCACAACATCAGCTTCGGCGAGGCGTGGGACGAAACCTTCGCCGAGCTCACTGCCTCGCGCGGTCGGGCGGGGCTCATGTCGGATCCATCTCTGCTGTTGACCCGCCCGGCGGTGACGATCCCCGAGCGGCTGGTCCGCACCGAGGACGGCCGAACGGTCGAGCCGGTGAGCATCCTCGCCCCGGTGCCGAACCTGGACCGAGCGGGCGTGGATTGGGAGGCGATCGCCGAGAACTACGTCCAGGAGTTGCTGGGGGTGTTGGAGGCTCGCGGCTTCACTGGCCTGCGGGAACACCTGTCGGTGGCCAGGATCGATACCCCTCAGTTCTGGCAGCAGCAGGGCCATGGCGGGGGCTCGCCATTCGGGCTGGCCCATACCGTCGCGCAGACCGGCCCCTTTAGGCCACGTAACTATCCGGTGGCGGGCCTGGAGAACGTGATTCTGGCTGGCTCGTCCACCACCCCGGGGGTAGGTGTGCCGACCACGCTACTTTCCGGCTCTTTGGCGGCACGCAGGATTATTGGTGGAGGTTCCATCCGATGAGCACGCAGTGGCAGGAGTCGCAGAGCAAGCCAGCGGCGACCAGCCGACCTTTCACTGAGCACCCCGTCGTCGCCCGCCCCACCGCGTGGTTGCGGGCCCAAAGCATGGGCAGTGCGATCCGCATGGGGCTGATCGGCTCGGTGGTTCTCACGCTGTGTTCCTACACGGTGGGCGCTACCCGCGAACGCGGCGGCATCATGCAAGCCCTCGGCCTGGATTGGCTGACCTTCGGACACATGGCGGGGATCTTCTCCGTCGTGCTGTGGGTGGGCATTGCGCTGCTGGTGCTCAGTTGGGCGATCGTCGGCGGGCTCGTGCTCCGGGGCGGACGCTCCTTGCCACAGCGCGGGATCGCCGCGTGGGTTGGGCCGATGGTGCTGGCAGCACCGTTGATGAGCCGCGATATTTACTCCTATTTGATGCAGGGGGCACTGGCGAAGGAAGGGCTGGATGCCTACCGGGTGGGTGCGGCGGCCAACCCGGGCCCGTTGCTCTACGAGGTCTCTGCTGACTGGCGCAACACCACCACCCCGTACGGCCCCGGCCACCTGTGGCTGGGCAAGGGGGTCACCACGATCACCGGGGATAACGTCACCGCCGGGATATTCGTATTCAAGTTTCTGACCCTCGTGGCCTTCGTGGCGCTGATCTGGGTGGTGCGCCGTCTAGCTGCCGAACTCGGCAGCGACCCCGACCTGGCGGTGTGGCTGGGCGTGGCCAATCCCCTGGTGATCGTGCATCTCATCGGCGGGCTGCACACCGAGTCGATGATGATGGCGCTCGTGATGCTCGGGATTCTGGCTGGCCTCCGGCTGCGCCCGGTCGCCGGGCTGCTGCTGGGCAGCGCGCTGATTGCGGTCGGCGTAGCGTTGAAGGCCACCGCTGCGATCGCCTTGCCGTTCCTAATTTGGATCGCCGTGGCCCGCATCGCCGGGCCAGCTCCCCGTGGTTGGTTCAAGGAGACTGCCGCCCGCTTCGTCACGTTGCTGTGGACGGGGATCAGCTCCGTGGCGGTGGTGGTGGCCGTGATGTTCGCCATCACCTGGGCCTCGGGGCAGACGTGGGGTTGGATCGCGGAGATGTCCGGCAACTCGAAGGTGATCAACCCGCTGGCTGCCCCCACGATGCTGGCCAGCACCCTGGAGCCGTTCATCTCCCGCATCAACGACGACATCGGCTTTAACGTCCTGATCGGCATCTTCCGGCCGATCTCGATGGTCATCATGCTGATCGGTCTGGTCGTGGTGTGGTGGCTCTTCCGTCACGACGTCCGCCGCGCCCTGCTGGGTGCGACCCTGGCCTACGCGGTGACCTGCGTGTTCAACTCGGTGGTGCTGCCCTGGTACTACGTCGCCCCGCTGGTGATCGTGGGCGTGTGCATCCGCGACCGCCGGGCGGTCTTCATTGTGGCCTGGTTGAGCGCGGTGCTGTGCTTCATGTTCGACGGCGGCGGCAACAACCGCCTCTACGTTCTGTGGTGGGTCATCGCCATCGGCGTGGTGATGTGGTTCGCGCTGCGCGCCACCCTTAATTTTGCGCCCGGCATGCCCGCAGGGCAGGCCGAGCCGTGGCCGAAGGTCGCTAAATCAGAGCCATCGCCTGCGCCCGGCGGCGGACCTCGCGAGCCAAGTGCCCGTGCAGCGCATCAACCGGCCGACCAGGCAGGGAGTCGTCCTCGGTAAAGAGGTACTCCAGGATCTCCGTGGGCTGGTAGCCACCGTCGAGAAGGAGGGCCACCACACCGGGGAGGAAGCGGGTGACCTGGCCGTCCTCGTCGAAGAAGCGGGCGGGGAGGTAGCGCACGCCATCGATCTTGGTGTCGAGGATCTTTTTCTTCTGCACCAAATCCAGGATCTTGCTCTGCCCCACCCCCATGCGTTGGGCGGCCTCGGGGATGCTCAGCAGCTCCTCGCCCGCGGGCAGGCCGCCGGCGGCTTCCTGCAACACGCCGCTGGTCACGCGGCCGCGATCGGAGCGGCTTTTGGCTGCTGGGGTGGCTTCTGGGTGGGAAGACTGCGGATCCGGCTGTGTGGAGTTACTCATGGCTGCCATTGTATTCGACTGTGACAGGCTAGAATCGTTGACACCTTCAAGGCACACTTGAGCCTTTAGGGCGCTTGCTGCGCCCGGCCCGGCACGGTATGAGCCCGACCCGCCCCTCCCCTGCGTTCGGTGCCCTGCGTACCGCCCAGTGGCCGTCGCAACGTGCACAGATGGACAACGGGGAAGAGCGTAAGAAGAAAAATAAGCAAGGATTATCGGCAGTAAAAGTGATGGAACCGCAACCCGGCAGCTACCTCGACGACCGCTACCACCTGGGCGCCAAGATCGCCAAGGGCGGAATGTCGACGGTCTACCACGCCGTGGACACTCGCCTGGACCGTGAGGTCGCGGTGAAAATGATGAACCCGGAGCTTGCGACCGATCCAACCTTCCGCACCCGCTTCGAGCGCGAAGCCAGGGCTGTCGCAAAGCTCACGCACCCGGATCTGGTCAACGTCTACGACCAGGGTGAAGATGGCCCGTTCGTCTTCCTCGTCATGGAGCTCGTGGACGGCGGTTCGCTGCGGGAGCTGCTCCGGGAGCGCGGCCCCATGCCGCCGCACGCAGCGCTCTCGGTCATGGAGCCGGTGCTCACCGCCCTATCGGTTGCCCACACCACGGGCATGATCCACCGGGACATCAAGCCGGATAACGTGCTGATCAGCGCCAATCACCAGGTCAAGCTCGCAGACTTCGGGCTCGTGCGCGCGGTCTCGACGGGCTCGGGTGAGGCGGCGCGCACCTCCGCCACCGGGCAGGTCATCGGCACCGTCGCCTACCTTTCCCCGGAGCAGGTCCAGGGCCAGTCCCTGGGCGCGGCCTCCGATGTCTACTCCGCCGGGGTGCTGCTCTACGAGCTGCTGACCGGCGAGACACCCTTCAGCGGCGGCAGCCCCGTCGAGACGGCGCTGAGCAGGCTCACCCAGGACGTCCCCGCCCCGTCCGAGATCATCGACGGGGTGCCACCCGAGATCGACGACCTGGTACTGCGGGCCTGCCAGCGGGCGCCAGAGGATCGCTACGCGGACGGTTCTGAGTTCCTCGCCGCAGTCCGCCAGACCGCCGCGGAACTCCAGCTTCCGGCATTCCGGGTGCCCGTTCCGGCGGATTCCGCCGTGCAGCACGCCCTGGCTGGCTCGACATTCACCGACCGCATGGCCTGGGACGACGAGGCGATGTCCACCCGGGCGGTCACGCTCGACCCCGCAGCGGGTACCGATGAGGCCGGGGACACGGCAGAGACCCGCTACGGGGCTGCGGACCAGGCCCACGAAACCTCGGAAACGGCGCTGGTCGAACCCTATGGGAATTACTCCCAAGAGGCTGACCAGGGCTATAACCAGTGGGCCGAGCCAGCCCAGCCCCAGGGGTATGGGCAGGCGCCGGGCTACGCGGAGCCGCAGCACTACCCCGCTGCTCCCGTCGGCTACCCGGCGCAGCAGTCCGTCGGCTACCCGGCGCCCGAGCACCGCCCCGCGCCCCCACCGGCGCCAAAAAAGAAGCTCAGCAACCGCTCCACGGTCAAGGGTCTGCTGTGGACCGCGATCATCACCGCGCTGGTGATCGCGATCGGGCTCGGCGGCTGGTGGCTGACCTCCGGCCGCTACGGCCAGATCCCCTCGGTCATCGGCCTCGACCGAGAGGCGGCGGTCGTCAAGGTGGAGGAGGCGGGCTTCGTCTCCCAGGTGGATGAGCAATTCTCCGATGACCACCCGGCGAAGGAAGTGATGGGGACCGATCCCCCTTTTGGTGAGCGAGCACCGAAGGGAAGCCAGGTTTCGGTGCTCGTGAGCCTCGGGGCGCCGACCGTCCCGATCCCTGGTGAGACGGACACGGCGGAGACCTATTCCGCCAAGCTGACGTCCCGCACGCTCGTCGCCGAGATCGGCGAGGAGGTCTACTCCGACGACGCCGAGAAGGGCACCGTCGCCGAGGTCTCCCCTTCTCCCGGCAGCGAGGTCCGCACCGGATCCACGGTGACCATTCACGTCTCCCGTGGGCCGAAGCCGGTCCGGGTGCCGGGCGTGGAAGGCCAGAAGCTGGACCGGGCGAAGAAGACCCTGGAATCCGCCGGCCTGAAGGTGGGCAAGACGATCAAGGAGTTCGACCCCGACGCCGACCCGGACACCGTCCTGCGCACCACGCCTTCGAAGGGCACGGAGGTGCCGAGCAAGTCCGAGGTCACCATCGTGGTCAACAATGCCACGGAGGTTCCGGACATCACGGGGCTGAGCAAGTCCGAGGCCATCGCGGAGCTGCGCGACGCGGGCCTGGACCCGGTCGATGATGGCGAGGTTTTTGACGAGGACGTCTCCGGCGGCGACGTCGCCTCCCAGTCACCGGAGGCGGGCACGGTCGTCGACCCGTCCCGGGACACGCAGGTGAAGTTCAAGGTCTCCAATGCCGAGTCGGTCCCCTTCGTGTTGGGGATGCGGGCGGAGAAGGCCCGGGAGAAGCTGGCGGACGCGGGCTTCGAGGTCGAGTTTTCGGGCCCGGAGGACGGCCTGGTGTGGAGCCAGTCGCCGAACACCGGCCGGAAGGCGCAGCGGGGCGGCACGGTGCGGATCTCGACCTTCTAGGCGCTCGGGTGCGGCGGGTTATCCTCCCGGTCTGACTCGCTCGACGGCTCCCTGCAGCCATGCTCCCCCTGAGGACCCGGCCCACGCAATTGCCCCCCACGGAACAACCCCGGGGAAGGATTATCTCCTTCCGCCGGGGTTTACGTTTTCTGCGCTACCGGTGTAGCCCAGCGCTGGCTATAGGGGCAGCAGCCTAGTTGCGGAGCATCTCCGCGACGAGGAACGCCAGCTCCAGGGACTGCTGGGTGTTCATGCGCGGGTCGACGGTCGTGTCGTAGCGCTTCGGCAGGTCCACGTCGGTGATGGACTGGCCGCCGCCGACGACCTCGGTGACGTCGTCACCCGTGAGCTCCACGTGCACACCACCCGGGTGGGAACCCAGTGCGCGGTGAACCTCGAAGAAGCCCTGGACCTCGTCGATGATGCGGTCGAAGTCGCGGGTCTTGTAGCCATTGGAGCTGGTGTAGGTATTGCCGTGCATCGGGTCGGACTGCCAAATGACCTTGTGCCCAGTGGCCTCCACGGCCTCCACGATCGGTGGCAGGACGTCGCGGATCTTGTCGTAGCCCATGCGGGTGATCAGCGTCAGGCGGCCCGGATCGTTGTGCGGGTCGAGGCGGTGGACGTACTGGACGGCCTCCTCTGGGGTGGTGGTCGGCCCGATCTTCACGCCAACCGGGTTGCCGATCAGGGAGGCGAAGTGGATGTGGGCGTCGTCCAGCCCGCGGGTACGCTCGCCGATCCACACCTGGTGGGCGGAGAGGTTGTAGAGCACATCATTGCCCTCTTCGTCGTGGGCCAGGCGCAGCATGCCGCGCTCGTAGTCCAGGACGAGGGCCTCGTGGGAGGCGTAAATGTCCGCGGTGTGCAGGGTGGAGGAGGTCACGCCACAGGCGCTCATGAACTCCAGGCCGCGGTCGATCTCCTGGGCCAAGGCCTCGTAGCGAGCACCCGCTGGGGAGCTGGCGACGAATTCGCGGTTCCACTCGTGCAGCTTGTACAGGTCCGCGGTACCCGAGCTGGTCAGCGCGCGTATGAGGTTCATCGTCGCCGAGGAGTTCGCGTAGGCGCGCACCATGCGGGACGGGTCGTGTGCGCGGGCATCCTCGGTGGCCTCGTGGCCGTTGACGAGGTCGCCGCGGTAGTTCAGCAGGCCGTTTGCGTCGCGGTCGGCGGAACGCGGCTTCGCGTACTGGCCGGCGATGCGGGCCATCTTCACCACGGGGGTGGACGCCCCGTAGGTCAGGACGACTGCCATCTGCAGGAGGGTCTTGATGTTGCCGCGGATGTGCGGCTCGGTGTTGGATTCGAAGGTCTCGGCGCAGTCACCGCCCTGCAGCAGGAAGGCCTTGCCGAGGGCGACGTCGGCGAGCTGCTTGCGCAGGCGGCGGATCTCCGGGGCGACGACGATCGGCGGGACGGACTCGAGAATCCTCCGGACACGATAAGCATGATCCTTGTCCCAGCTCGGCTGCTGCTTGGCATCACGAGCAAAAACCTGGTCAAACTCCGCTGCGATATCGTTCGGCAGCGGTGGGAGGTCGGGCATCTCATCGATGGGGAGGTCAATAGTCCAAGACATACCTGAAACTATACCCGAAATTGCCCTTGTGCTGCGCGTTAAGTGCGCTTACTCAGCGCAGCCATGCTCAGCCGGTATTTCACGGCGTTGAAGCGGGCGTCCACCAGCGCGTCGTGAGCCTTGGACGGGGCCTCCGGGAGCTGCGGTTTGCCGGCCATCTCCCACAGCTGACGCAGCTCTCGGGTGAAGTGCGGGATCTCGCGGGGCAGCTTGGTCATGTCCCCCCACAGCTGCGCGAGCGCCACGTGGTCGTATGCCCCCAGCCAGGCCCACAGTTCGGGCCAGTCGCGGCGGGTCGTGCCGGGTGGGAGAAGGAAATCGTAGAGCTGGTCGCGCATCTGCGCGCGGCTCATCCAGGCCGCGTGGGAGCGCGGAGGCAGCAGCGGCAGCACGTTGCGCTTGACCCAAGGGCCGGCCGCCCCCGCGTCGAATTCCGTGGAGATCGCGTAGAACTCGCGACCATCCTCCGCGACAACACCGATGGAGATCAGGTCGATGGTGCGACCGTTTTCGATGAACTCGGTGTCATAAAAATAGCGCACTGCTACTGCTTTCTAGCTTCGCGTCTGGGTGGAGCTTGCGCACTGCTGGCGCTGCGTGGGGCGTTGTACCGCCGTCGAGTGTAGCCGGGCTGAGCCCGCGCGGGGCAAAGCCGGCGGATAAAGGATCCACTTGAGCACCGGCACCTTGCCGATGTTGTAGAACAGGGTCCCGGCGAACAGGCACGCAGCAAAGCCGATGAGCATGAGCGGGTAGGTCTCGGCGAGGAACCCGAAGCGCTCCGGGTCGCTATCGGCCAGGCCGCGGGCGCCGACGTCCATAAACAGCCACATCATCGCGTGGTGGCTCACATAAATGGGCAGCGTGTTGGCCCCGACGAAGGTCAGGAAGCGGTTAACCAGCGGGGTGTTGCTCAGCCACACGGCCAGCACCACGCCGAACGGCACGGCGGTGAAGGTGCGGATGAGCGCGAGGAGGGCGTTCTGGCTGGAGATGACGATGTCCCAACCCTCGAAGACCACCGTCTCCATGTAGCGGTACACGAACTCCCAGGCCACAAAGATTCCGAAGGTGCCGAGAATGACCGCCACGTTGCCGGCCTTATTGGCCAGGGCAAAGAACCAGGTGCGGAAGTGCAGACCCGCAAAGAAGATCGGCATGTAGATGAAGGCCTGGCGGAAGCTCTGGGTCTGCACCCAGCCGGTCATCATGCCGGCGCAGATGGGAACGAAGGAGAGCGCCAGGGCCACGACGGCGGGCTGGCTACGCAACAACCACGCGACGATGTTGTAGACCATCAGCGTGTAGAGGAACCACAGCCCAGGATCGCCGAACAGTATCGCCTGGATCAGATGCGGCAGGTCGGCATTGCCCGCCATGTCGAGGCGGATCAGCGCCTGGAAGGGGGTGAAAACCAGGTAGGGAACGAGCAGGAACCAGAGGCGGCGGTACCACAGGTCCCCCAGCGTGCGCTCCAGCACCCGGTGGGCGAAGAGCCCGGAGACCAGGAAGAACAGCGGCATGCGCAGGGGGTCGAGGAAGGAGGACAGCAGCCCCAGCGGCGTGCTGGTGCCGTCCGGAACCGCCGTGACGATGTGCATCAGGCACACGCCGATGATCGACAGGCCCTTCGCGGTATCCGCCCACTCGACGCGGTTCGCCTTGCGGGGCGTCGAGGCCGGCGCCGACGCGCTGCTCGCCACGGTCGCGTCCGCGGTCTGCTCACTGCTCGTCTTGATGTTTGCTCCTCTATGCCAATGGGCCTCTGCCCTGCCGCGGTGTGTCTCCGTGGCCGGCAAGCTCCTGTTCGAAGCGCGGCTTCTTAACGTTTTTTAAGAGTACACCACGCCATCGCCGGGAGCGGAACCCTCCGGGTAGCCCTGACCTGCAGCGAGGGAGTTTTTCACGTCCGCGGCGTAGAAATTCTTCACGTACTCCTGGCCGCTGAGCTTGGCGAGCTCCTCCATCACGCGGTCGGTCAGCGCGCGGGCCTGCTGGTAGTCATCCCCGGCGTCCTTGAAATCGGCCGGGTCGATTGGATCGCCCACGATGACGCCGCAGCGGTAGGGCCGCGGGATCCAGGAGCCGATCGGGTTGACCTTGTCCGTGTTGATCATCGCCACTGGGTAGACCTTCACGCCGGACTCCAGCGCAATGCGAGCCATGCCGGTCTTGCCACGGTAGAGGCGACCATCCGGCGAGCGGGTGCCCTCCGGGTACATGCCCAGCGCGTCCCCCTTCTCCAGCACCCGCAGCGCGGTCTGCAGAGCAGCTTCCTGGGAGCCCTTGTCGGCGCGGTCGATCGGCACCTGCCCCACCGAGGAGAAGAACCAGCGCTGGATCGCGCCGACCACCCCTGGGGTGGTGAAGTATTCCTTCTTCGCCAGGAAGGTCAGCTGGCGCTTGTTCACCAGCGGGAAATAGAAGGAGTCCATCACGGCGAGGTGGTTGGAGGCGAAGATCACGGGCCCGTCCGCTGGGGGCTTATCCAGCCCGCGGGTGAATGGCCGGTTGTAGATCCACAGCCACGGCCCGATGAAGACGTGCTTCAACCACCAGTAAGTCCGGTTCCGCATTGGAAAAGTGTTGCCTTCCTAGAGTTCGCCTCGAGCATCGATGCCCCAGTCGTGTTTGATCGCACGCCGCGAGGCCCGGGCTGCCCGGGGCTATAAGTTCTTTAATCCAGCGCCTGCGCTGCGAGTAGAGCCACGCCAATCATACCGGCGTCCCCACCCAGTTCCGCGGGAACGACGCGGGCTAGGGGCCGGCAACCTTGGCCGACGATGTTTTTCACCATCTCTTCCCGGGCGGTATCTAGGAAGAGGTCAGCGTCGGCGCTCACTCCCCCGCCGAGGACGATGAGCTCTGGGTCGAGGATGTCCTGCACCATCGCCAGGCCCCGGCCGAGCCACTCCCCGACGTCCCGGAGGATCTCGAGGCCCAGCTTGTCCCCATCGCGGGCAGCCTTAACGATGTGGCGGCCGGAGATCTCCTCCGGTTGCCGGTGGAAGCGGGTGAAGAGCACGGATTCCGGGTAGGCCCGCTCCGCGATGCGGTCATGGGCGGCCAGCTGCAGCGCGGATCCGGAGCAGTAGCGCTCCAGGCAGCCTCGCTTGCCGCAGGGGCAGGCCCGCCCGCCAGGTACCACCGTGATGTGGCCGAACTCGGGCGCGGTACCGAAGGAGCCCCGGTACAGCTCCCCATTGTGCATGAGCGCGCCACCCACCCCGGTACCAATGGCGAACAGTGCCCACGTGCCGACCCCCTGCGCCGCGCCACGGTGGTGCTCCCCGATGGCGGCGGCGTTGGCGTCGTGTTCCACGACGATGGGCAACTTGATGCGGTTCTCCAGTCGGGCGACGACGTCGACGTCCTCCCAGGGCAGGTGGGGCGCGAAACGGACGGTGCGCAGGTCTGGGGCCAGGAAGCCTGCGATCGCGAGGCCGATCGCGGCGACCTGCGGGTGGCGGGCGCGCAGGGTGTCGACGACGCGGACGATGGTGTCTTCCAGCGCCGGGGCTTCGGATGGGGTGGGGAGTTTCTCGAGGTCGACGATCGTGCCGTCGGCGTCGATGACCGCCGCGCGGAGGTTCGTGCCTCCGATGTCCATACCGATCGTCAGCTGTGGGTGTTCAGCTGGTGCTTCCTGGTTGTGCACCGGCAACCTTTCTCGATTCAGGCGTGGAAATACCGGTGCCCTGTAGCACCGGTATTCGCCGTGGTTCTCGCCCCTCGGTTGAGGTTGCGGCGTTCGTGTCGCGCGGTTGGCGAGTTGAGGTCTTTATAGAACTTACTTCTTATTGACCGGGGAATTCCAACTGTGGCGGGGTGGCGTGCGCCGCCGTGGCTGCTGGTCGCCCCGCAGGACGTACTCCAGTTGTTGGGCGAGAACGCGCCAGTCCCAGGCCTCTGCGACGCGCTTTTGCCCAGCTGCGGCCAGGTCTGCGGCTCGTTCCGGGTCGTTGAGGAAGTTGCTGAGGCAGGTGGCGACGGCGGCGGTGTCCCGCCCGTCCACGATCTCGCCGGTGACCCCATCGATGACTGTTTCGGGTGCTCCCCCGCCGTTGCCGGCCACGGTGGCCCTCCCTGCGGCTTGTGCTTCGAGGAAGACGATGCCCAGTCCTTCGACGGAGAGCCCACCGCCCTGGGTGCGCACGGGCAGGGCGAAGACATCCCCGAGGCTGTAGTAGCCGGCGAGGTCTTCTGGCTGCACCGGCCCGGTGAAGGTCACGTGCTGGGCGACGCGGAGTTTCTCGGCACGCCGTTGGAGTTTCTCCGCGTAATCACCGGGGCCGACGATCACGAGGTGGGCGTCCGGAACCTCTCGCAGGATCTGCGGCATCGCCGCCACGAGGGTGTCCTGCCCTTTCCGGGGAACCACCCGGCTGACCGCGACGATGACCTTCTTACCCTCAACACCCACGCGGTGGCGGAGGCGTTGCCGGACCTGCTCATCGGGGGTGAAGCTTGCGGCGTCCACTCCGCCGGGCATGGGTTCCCACGCCACATCGGGGCCGAAGACCCCGGCGATGCGCCCGCGCACGTAGCGGGAGACGAAGGTGAGCGTGTCCACGTTCCGGCCGATATAGCGGAGCACGGCCCGGGTGCCGGGGAACATGGACCAGCCGACCTCGTGGCCGTGGGTGGAGGCCACCACCCGCGTTGCCCCGGCGGCCCGGGCGCTGGGCGCTATCGCAGCGAGCGGGGCTGCTGCACCGAACCAGACGGTGTCGATGTGGTATTCGCGGATGAGCTGCCGCATGCGGCGGGCGACCTGCGGGGTGGGCAGCATGATCTTTCGGGGCCACCGCACAACGCGGTAGTCGACAGCGGTGTCGAACTCGGCGGCCGCGTCGGCGTCCTGGGTGGAGGCGAAAACCACGATGTTCTCCGCGGGGATCCCGGCGTGGGTGACCAGCGCGTTTAGGTAGTCGCGAATATAGGTCTGGATGCCCCCGAGGGTCGGTGGGAAGTCGTTCGTGACGACGAGGACCCGCGGGGTTGGGACACCGTTGTTCTGCTGCTCCGGCACGCCGGGTGGGACCTGCTAGTAGCGGACGGCGCCGACGATCGGCATGGAATCGACCGGAACAACCTGGACCGGGATACCGTAGTCGGAGGCGTGGACGAGCTGGCCGTCGCCGATGTACATGCCCACGTGGGTCGCGCCTGGGTAGTAGGCGACGATATCGCCCGGCTGGAGGTCGGAGGTGCTCACGCTCTGGCCGCCGGAGAGCTGGGCCTGGGAGGTGCGCGGGATGGACTTGCCGATCTGCTGGTAGGCCCAGACCATCAGCCCGGAGCAGTCGAAGGCGTCCGGACCGGTGGCTCCCCAGCTGTACGGTGCGCCGAGCTTGCTCATCGCCGCGGCGACGGCGCCGGCGTAGTTGCCCTTCGCGGCACCGTCGGCGGACTTCTTCAGCTTGCCCAAGAACTCGTCGACGTCGACGTCGATGGGGCCGTTGCGGTCGACCCAGCGGCGGCGATCCTCCGGGGAGAAGCCGTCGACGATGGTCTTGACCTCGGCCTTGAGCCGATCTAGGTCCTCGGTGCGCTCGTTGAGCTTCTCCTCCTGGTAGCGCAGCTCGTTGAGGCGGTGGTCGGCCTGGGCCTTGGTGCGCAGCGCCTTGGAGCGGGCGGCGTGGGCGTCCTGCTGGTCCTGGGTGACGGCGTCCATGCGGGACTGAGCGTCGCGGGTCAGGGCGGTGAGGTAGGCGGAGCGGTCCATGGCTGCGGCCGGGCCGGATGCTCCGGCGATCGCGGAGACCGGGTCGACGCTGGCGCCACGGTAGGCGGAGCGGGACATCTCGGAGACGGAGGCGCGGGAGGCGTCGACCTTCTTCTGGGTCTTGTCGAGCTGGGCCTTGGCGGCGCGGACGTCGCGGTTGGCCTTGTCCAGGGCCTCGTTCTGCTTGGCGATGCGCCCCTTGGTGGATTCCACGAGGTCGCTGGTGACCGCCGCAGTGCGGGAGATCTTCTCGAGGCGCTTGATCAGGCCGTCGACGTCCTTCGGCGCGGGGCTCTTGAGCAGACGGTCGACGTCAGCCTGGGTGGCGTCGAACTCGCTGAGCTTCTTCTTGTCCTTCTTGGTATCCGCCTGGTTGGCCCCGTTGTCTCGGGTCGACGCGGCGGGGTCGGCCTGCGCGATTGGCGCGGTCGGCAGGATCGTTGCGGCGGTGAGTACAGCAGCGCAAACACTAGTCCCGAGGGTGAATTTCTGCTTAGACAAGATTTTTTCCAAACCTTTGCTTCGAGGAGCCACAGTGTGGGGGCGGATGTGAGGGCCGTTGACGGGGGCGTCACGGCCGTGAGCCGGGCGATCAGGGGTGCGATTCAAGCCATGGCGGCCTGGAATGAAATCCGCTGCGGTGGACCGCTACCCGGCGGAACAACCAACTTGTGATTATGCCACAGTTGGCTCACAATGAGTAGCCATTTCGGAGGGCTGAGCTGCAGCGCAGTAACGCCACACCTCGTTAGTCACAAGAGTTAACTGAAGGAAACAAGTAACCCGCCGGAGGCCGCATTCTGGGCCACTCCGGCGGGCGATCTGCGCGCTGGAAAAGTTTAGAAGCGCACTGCGTTGTTGACCGGCATGTAGTTGAGGTCGTCGACCTTAACCGGGGTGCCGGAGTTGACGGCGTGGACGACCTTGCCGTTGCCGATGTAGATAGCAACGTGGGATGCGCCGCCGTAGTAGGAGACGATGTCGCCCGGACGCAGGTCCTTGATGGCGACCGGCTTGCCACCGCCAGCCTGAGCCTGAGAGGTGCGCGGGATGTTCTTGCCGACCTGCTTGTGGGCCCAGCTGGTCAGGCCGGAGCAGTCAAAGGCATTCGGACCAGCGGCACCCCAGGCATACGGGGCGCCAACCTTGCTCATAGCGTGGTCAGCAATCTTCTGGCCGATGCTGACGTGAGAAGCCTTAGCCGGGGCCGCCTTCTTCGCGACGTTGGTCGGAACCTGAGCCTGCTTAACGAGACCTGCGTTCACTGCCTGGCGGTGAGCGTTATCGATGTGCGGCTGCACCTGCTTGGCGATGTGACCCGGCGCCTCGACGGAGAAGTCGGTGTCCGGGACGGTGATCGGCGCGGCGGTAGCGGTGGCCGGAGCCAGAGCTGCGAGGCCTGCGCCTGCTGCTGCGAATGCGACTGCATTGCGGACGGTGTTGCCCTGCTGACGGTGCTTACCCATAGAGATTCTTGCCTTTCGCTACTCCCTTGAGGGGAGCTCTTATTCGGTTTCTTTTCTCCGGATCTTTACCGGCGGGGCTGTTGCCCTCTGCTTTAAGATCACGGAAAGATTACGAAACGATCACGAGTGCTGTCCACCGAGACGGCCAAAATTGTGAAAATTCTTCTGATTTCATGCCAACCGCACCCGTGGACCTGGGAACTTCACTCCGCGAACACGTAAAAGTTACCAAACCGTAATAACGCCGCTACCTGCGTTCTTGCGTTCGCGATACCGCTCGATTGCCAGCGCCAGCACGGTAGGCGTGGAGGCGATGTTTCAACAATGTGATCTTGCTCACATCACGCCGGATCGCCTGCTTTTTGGCGCCGGAAACACGGTTTGGAGGGAAGAAAACCAGACATCGAACACCTACAA
>DWUR01000044.1 GCA_019120635.1 Candidatus Corynebacterium intestinavium
CGCTGCCCGCACCGGTGGGGCAGGGCGACTCCGAAACCCGCTGCCCTTATCTCGACGGCGAGTGGCTGCAGACGACCACGCTGCCCCGGTGGGCTCCACCCTGAAGGCGCTGAAGCCCGAGGGCTGGAGCGGGGCGCAGCGGCGGCAAGGAGGGCGAGGGTGCCGTCTACGCGGTGTGGAAGGACCAAACCGCCGTCGTCGTCTTCACCGCCCAGGAACAATCCCTGAAGGCGGAGCAGATCGCCAACGAGACGATCAAGAACCTCAAGCTCTAGCCGGACTCTCCCCCGCCCCAGGGCCGCCCCAACCCCGGCTGAGCGCACCTGCGACCACGCGATATCCCGCCAGCGGCCCGCTTAGTCCACAGCCACGCTCGTCCACGGCATCATCGGGCCGATATACGGGAACACGACCTCCATCAGCAGGAGGAAGATGGCCACCAGCACCACGAGCGTGAGGATCAGCTTCACCCACCACGGGCCGGGCAGCAATCTCCAGAGTGCGGCGTACATGGTCTAGACCTCCGTGAGCTCTGCCGGCACGTAGCCGGGGGACTTGGATTCCTTCTTCTCCAGAACCGCGTGGACGATCATGCGCTGCGCATCCGAGAACTGCGGGTGGCAGGTGGTCATCGTCAGCAGGGCCGCGTCCTCAGGCCCGACCTCCAACCCGGGGGCGCCGGGGACGGGGTTAATGACGTTAATGTCGCTGGGCAGGGTGATGTGGCGCCCCTGGACGCCCGCATACGGCCCGCTGGACATCTGTTCCGCCACGTTCTCGGCCAGGCACTCCGCCGCCGCGGCCCGGCGCTGATCGGCGGGGACGTCGATGGGCAGCACACGGTAGATGTTCCACGATCCGGCGGTCTCGACGACGACGGCGTCGCAGGTCTTCAGCAGGCCCAGATCGTTGAACGGGGATCCGCGGCCGACGCGGTGGCCGACCATCGCGAAGTTGCCTCGCTCGCCGGGCCCCTGGCTATCGAGGTACTGGCACGGCCCCTTCGTCAGGTCAGCATCGCTGGTGCCCTTGACCACGGCGAAGTTGAAGTCGCTGCCGAAGGAGGGGATGTGCAGACGGGCAAAAGCCGCGCCTTCGGTGATCTCCGTGAGTGGGCGTGGGTTCCGGGAATCCCACTGGCTATCGAGGTCTCCTGCCACGAGGGTCTGCTCGCGTCCCGAGGAAATATCGGTCCAGTACACCTCGTAGAATGCGAAGAGCAGGGCGATCACCCCGAAGGTTACGAAGCTTTCACCAAGGACGCTGATCGGGTCCAGCTTCCGGCGGTGCTTACCGTCGCTCATGCGCATTACGTTACACGCTAAGGTTCTTTTCATGATTATCGTCGAATACCCGGTTGCGCTGGTACTGAAGCTCTGGCACGTGCTTTTCACGAAGGTCTTCGGCATTGCCCCCAGCGCTGCCTGGGTCGTGGCGGTGATTTTCTTGGTGTTGACGGTGCGCAGCCTGCTTGCGCCATTGACCCTGCGCCAGGTCCGATCCTCCCGCACCCTCGCCAACCTGCGCCCGCAGTTGCATGCGCTGACCCAGGAGTACGCGGGGCGCAAGGACGCGGAGTCGCGCAAGGAGCTCAACCAACGGCGTAAGCAGATGCAGCTCGAGGGCGGCTACCGGATGCGGGACGGCTGCCTTCCGGCGCTGATCCAGATCCCGGTGTTCATCGGCCTGTACCGCATGCTGCTGCGGGTCGCCCGCCCGAACGGTGTGGTGGATCCGAATAATTTGCAGGGTTTCGGGCCCCTTTCCGACGAGGACGTCTACACCTTCATGCATGCCCGCATCTTCGACGTCCCGCTGATCACCTACGTGCAGATGCCGGAACAGTCCCTGGCGAACCTGGGTACGGATCAGGCGAGTGTGTTGCGGGTGGCGTTGCCGATGGTGCTGCTTGCCAGCACGTTCACGGCGACGAACATGATCTTCTCGATCCGGCGAACGAAGGCGACGATGGACCCGGATCAGGGGTTCAGCTATTTCGCGCTGGGCCTGCTGAAGGTGATGCTGCCGATCGTGTTCTTCATGCCGATCCTGTTTGGGTTGCTAGGCCCGCTGCCGGTGATGGTCTTCGTGTACTGGCTGAGTAATAACCTGTGCACCCTGACGATCACGCAGGGCATTCACCTGTGGAGCGATAAGACCCACCCTTATACGGAGGAGTTCCACGCCCACAATGAGATGCAGCTGCAGCGCCGCATGGAGAAGAAAGAGGAGAAGAGGGTCGCTAAGCGGCAGAAGCGGCGCACCGGCCGGCACCGTCGCTAGCCGCAATGAGCACCCGCTGCTCGGGCCACGGCGAGCTACGGCTGGCGAGCAGCACGCGGGTGAGACCAGTCTCGGAAGGCTAGATGTGGTAGCTCATCGGGACGGTGAGCAGCAGCTGCTTGGCCATGTCCCGGGCGGTCTCCAGGGGACCGACGTGGCGGGCCATCTTCGAGCCCACGAGGCCACCGTCGAGGAAGATCATCAGTTGGTCGGCCAGGGAGCGGGACGTGTAGCCGAAGCGTTCGGCAAGCAGCTCGGCCATAGTGTCGCGAACCCAGGTGCGGTGGGCCATAGCAGCCTGGCGGATGCGCACCTCGGATTCCATCTCCGGGCGGGGGTATTCGCTGGCGGCGTTCTGGAAGTGAGAGCCGCGGTAGTTATTCTCCGGCTCGGTCTTGATGCAGAGGTCGAAGAAGGCGATGATGCGCTGTTCGGGCTTCTCCCGATCCTTGGCGAGCTCCTCCCAGTCCTCGCGCCACTTCTGGTCGAGCGCCTCGAGGTAGGCGACCACCAGGTTGTCCTTGGAGCCGAAGAGGGAGTAGAGGCTGGCCTTGGCAACGTCCGCGTCCCGGAGGATGCGATCAATGCCGATCACGCGGATACCTTCGGTGGTGAAGAGGTTGGTGGCGCTGGCCAGCAGGCGTTGCCGAGGGCCCGGACGGTTACGCCGCCTGGAGGTGGCCTTCTTGGCGGTGGTCTTCTTCACCGTAGCTTTCTTTGCCGTGGCCTTTTTGGCGGGCCCCATCCCTCGGTCACTTCCTCTTCTTTTCGATCAAATAAAGCTCTCCCCTGGCCATGGGTAGTCAGGCCAGGGGAAAAGAACTCAGTCAAGCATCCTACTTGTTGCGCGGACGCACGACCATCATCGGGCACGGTGCGTACTGCAGCAGCGCACGGGAGGTGGAGCCCAGCAGCATGCCGCGGAAGCCGCCGCGACCGTGGGAGCCCAGGACGAGCAGCTGCGCGCCCTCGGCCTCGTCCTGCAGGGCGCCGACCGGGCGGTCACGGGCGAGGATCTCGGTGACCTTCACGTCCGGGTAACGCTCTGCGAACGGAGCGATCTCCTGCTTCAGCAGGGCGATGTGCTCGGCCTTCTCCTGCTCGCCGGCGTTGAGGCCCGCGTAGGAGGCGTAGAACTGGGAGTCGTTCCAGGCGTGTACAGCAGTGAGGCTAGCGCCGCGGGCAGATGCCTCGCGGAAGGCCTGCTCCGTCGCCTGGCGGGACACCTCGGAGCCGTCGACACCGACGACGACTGGGCCATACTTGGACTCCTCGCTGACGTCGCTATCCTTGCGCACGACCACGACCGGGCAGTCGGCGTGGGAGACGACCGCGGAGGAGACGGACCCCATGACCAGGCCGGAGAGCCCGCCCAGGCCACGGGAGCCCATGACGATCATCTCGGAGTCGCGGGAGAAGTCCAGGAGGATATCCACTGGGGAGCCCTCCTTCACCGCGTGGGAGACCTTGATGTCCGCGTTGAAGTTGCGGACCAGCTCTTGGGCCGTCTCGATGCGATCGTTAGCCTCGCCCTCGAGGTCGTCGTAAAGCTCCTGCGGCGGAACCATGCCGTCGGCGTACATGAACTGCGGCATGGTGTACGCGGACACGAGCTTCAGCGGCTGGTTGCGCTTCAGCGCGGCGTTGGCCGCCCAGAGAACAGCGGTGTTGCTGGCCTCGGAGCCGTCCACTGCGACGATAATCTCGCGTCCCGAGTTGGTATTCTGTGGCTGATCGCTCATCGCGACTGTGTCCTTCCCAATAGAACTTCTGTCCTACCTCCATTATCCTGACTTTTCATCGCGCTCGCTACCGCAATGAATTGATTTCCAATAACCGGAGGGATCAGACGAAAAAGACCCCTTCTTTGGAGGGGTCTTAGGCTGCATTAAGGCTTCTTGGGCTCCGGCAGCGGGACGTCGTGGGCGCCCGGTGCGTTGGATGGGGAGATCAGTTCCCAGAGGACCTGGAGGAAGCCCTTGATCACACGGCCGAAGTCGGTAGCAAAGAAGTTGGTGAGCGAGTTCATAATCGCGTTGAGATCCATGAAGAAAGTTTTAGCACCCTAATGGCTCCCCTCGCAATTAAGGATGGCCTCAATCCCTCCAGGGTGGCCTTGCCGCATACGGCAGAGCCCACCACGGCTCTCGACTTCCTCCGGGAGCTGATCTCCGCCCAGCGTCACCGCCACCCCGAGGACGACGAGGCCGCCCTGCTGGAACGCTTTGCCGCCGGGGAGGTCGTCGACGACGCCGGCCGGCCCTTCTCCCCCAGCGACGTCGTCCGTCCCGGTCGCTACATCAACTTCTACCGCCGACCCGCCCCCGAGCGCGCGGTTCCTGGCCAGTTGCGCCTCCTTTTTCAGGACGCCAACCTGCTGGTGGTTGATAAGCCACCCTTCATGGCGACTTTGCCGCGGGGCCAGCACATCGTGGAGACCGCCCTGGTCCGATCACGCCGACAGTTCGGTATCCCCGAGCTGAGCCCGGCCCACCGGCTGGATCGGCTGACCCGGGGCGTGTTGATGTTCACGGTGCGGCCCGAGGTTCGGGGCCCGTACCAGCGCCTCTTCGATGAGCGGGTGCCGGAGAAAACCTACGAGGCCGTGACACTGCCGGCTGATCAGGCGCCCTTCTCCCCTCTCCCACGATTCCGGGGCTGGCGGGAGTGGCCCGCGCCAACGCCGGAACAGCCGTGGCTGCTGCGCCACCACATGGTGAAGGAGCGGGGCCGGCTGGCGACCTATCTTGTCGAGCCGGAGGCTGCGGCGATCGAGGCTTTCGCCGCGACAGTTTCCGACTCGGCAGATGCCTCCCCCGGCCAAGATTTATTCCCGACGCCACCGAATGCGCTGACCAAGGTGGTGGGCGTGCGTTCGGAACGCCGGGCTCTTTCCACCGCCAAGGACCCCACGCCACGGGAGCGGGAGGTGCTGGTCTGGGAACTGGTGCCGGAGACCGGCAAGACCCACCAGCTGCGCGTCGCCCTGCGGAGCCTCGGGCTGCCCATTCTCAACGACCCTCTCTACGAGGAA
>DWUR01000045.1 GCA_019120635.1 Candidatus Corynebacterium intestinavium
GGCTTTACTTCCGGGGAGTCACATCCCAACCATCCTCATCAGGGGGGGTTGGAGGATATGCGGTTGGGCAGACATCAACCCGGCACAAACGATGATAACGGTTTGGAAAAGATTTGAAAAGTCAACGCGAATTTTAGCTTCACGCCACCGGCTAATTCGCAGGTCAAGGGGGTAAAATTCCTTGGTTTTCTAGCTCATGATCCTGCTCACTAGCGGCCTGAATTGGGTTTTTGGAGCACCCTCCGACGGATACAGCAAAGCCCCGGCCACAGGGTGGCTGGGGCGATACTGCCGGACTGCTATTACCGGATGCGCGGGGCCTATCCCCGCGGGATGCGCGGAGCCCCTTAGGCGACCGGGCCGCCGCAGTTCGGCCATGCTCCAGCGCCCTGGCCAGCCAGCACCTTCTCGGCGATCTCGATCTGCTGGGCCTTCGTGGCTTGGTCAGCGGTCGGTGCGTACTGGGTGCCACCGAAGCCTGCCCAGGTCTGAGCGGAGAACTGCAGGCCACCGTGGTAGCCGTTGCCGGTGTTGATGTGCCAATCACCGCCGGACTCGCATGCTGCGACCTGGTCCCACTGGCCAACAGTTGCTGCGTTTGCCGTCGGTGCAACCAGTGCCGGTGCTGCGATCACGCCGGCTGCCATTGCGAGGCGGGTCAGGTTGGTCTTGACGGACTTGCGCATAAAGTGTTCGCTCCTTCGTCTTTCGGTAACAATTCGATTACGAGTCCGCCAACCTACCCACCATGCACCCCCGCCCGTCAAGCGAATCCCGGAAACTTTTTTAATTTTCTGCCTCGGACGCCCCCCTCACAGGCCTCTCACCTGCTCGTATCCAAATGCCCTGATAATTCCCTGATGATGCCACTACGGTGCAACGTCACCGTCCTATTCCCTTAGCCTTTCCGCAGGGCGCGCCGCCCGCTGGCGAGAACGAACGGCATCGCCAGACGCATGAGGCGGGCCTGCGCGCCCACCCAGCGCTGGAAGCGGCCGCCGAGCGCGGGGAACACGATCTCCGCTGGCCTGCCGAGGAGCGGGCGCTTCTTAAAGGACCGGACGATGGTCTCGGCGATAACCTCCGGGCCCACGGACTTCTCAGCAAAAGCCGCCACCGCCGAAGGGTCGCGCTTTTCCTGTTCCAGCATCTCCGTCCGCACCCCGGGCGGGTGCACGAGCGTGAACGCCACGCGGCTGGCGTGTTCCTCGATGGCGACGGTGTTGATGAATGAACGCAACGCATGCTTGGTCGCACCATAGGAGGAGTAGCCAGGCAAGGGAAGGAAGCTCGTCATGGAACACACAGTCACGATGTGCCCGCCGCGGTCCTTCATGTACCGCATGGCTTCCAGCGTGCCGTACATGGGGCCAAAGAAATTCACGTCCACCATCTGCCGGTGCTGGTCATTGGTGAGGTCACGTGCCCAGCCGGTGTGGATCATCCCGGCGTTGTTCACCAGGATGTCCACCGGGCCGAGCTGCCGTTCCACGTCCCGGAAGACCGTGGCCCACGCTTCTTCGTCGCGGACGTCGTGTTCCACACCGATGGCGCGGACGTTCTTGGGTAGTTCTTCAGCAACGGAGCGTGCGGCGTCACCGTTGATGTCCGTGACAGCGACGTCGTAGCCCGCCTGCGCTGCGGCCCGAGCGGTTGCTGCGCCGATGCCACGCCCGGCGCCGGTGATCAGGACGACGCTCATGCTTACGCCCCCTCCAGGTCAATGATCTCGATGCAACCTTTGCGCGCGGGGCCGCCGATCGTCGGGTCGTCGTTAATCGTGGTGGCGCAGAACAACGTGCGGTCGTTATCGCCGCCAAGCTCCACGTCGAGCGTCTTGTTGCCTGTGCGGATGCGCTCCACGATGTGGCCGCCCGGCTTCACGAGGACAACCTCCGCACGCGTGGCATTGGCAATCCAGATCGACCGCTCGTCGCTATCCAGCGCAATCCCATCGGGGGCCAGCGAGATGGGCAGCGCATTGGCGATGCGGGGGTTTTCCAGCACGCCGGCGGCCGTGCGGACAATAGTGCCCAGCGGTGAACGGGAGTTGAGCTGCTTCCACAGGAATTCGGGCATGAGCGGGGCATACGGCCGGGGGTTAACCAGCACGCCATCACCGTCGACATCGCATTCGGTCAGCTGCAAGCGCAGGGTCTCGGCGACGACGACGGAGCCGCCAGGCAGTTGCACCGTTCCGTTGGGGAAGAGCATGTCCGGGCCGGTTCCTGCAATCGTTCCGTCCGGGGCGATGCACACCACTCGCGTCGAGGGCGGTCCCGGTGGTTTGTACAGATGGGAGTTCGCGTTCTCCCGGTGGAAGGCGTGGTAATCAAAACCGAAGTTGCCCACGTAGGCGTATCCATCGGGCGTGACCATCATGTCGTTGGCGTGGCCGCCACAGTAAGCACTGATGTCTGCGTGTTCTGTCAGCTCGCCATCGGCACTGCGCCGCCAGATGACGTGCTGATCCATGGAGACGATGAGCATGTCACCGTTGGGGAGGAAGCCCAGGCCGCCGGCACGACCGGGGATGTCGCCCAAGACCTCTTCCCCACCTGGTTTGGTCCAGCGGTGGAGAGTGCCGGTTGCCATGTCCACGAAATAGAGGGCCCCCTGGTGCCAACGGAGTGACTCGGGGACGCCGTATCCATCGAGAAGAACTTTCGTTGCCCTAACCATGCGGTCATAATAAGCCCGGAAAAGACGACGCGGGCGGAGTTCTCCAAAGAAATCAACCCGCTGGTTCGGCAACACGGCCCCAAATGCGGGTTAAGCGACAAAATGTGTCCGGATTTGTCGATTTGGTTGGGATGATCAGGGGTAATCCGGAAAGTATATGCTTTCGGGGGTTTCCCCTCCGCTTCCGTCGAACATCCGGCCGACTGAGCCCCTGGAATGTCGGGGGCGTGCTTTATATTGAGTGACGCCCTCAACACGATGAACCAAGGAGCAGGAATGGGTCGGCAACATGGGTTTGCGGTCGTCGATTTGGAGACGACCGGACTGAACAACCAGGACCGCATCGTGGAGATCGGCGTGGTATTGCTGCGCCCCGACTTCTCCGTGGAGCGCACGTGGGAGACACTGATCCAGCCGGAGCGCGACATTCCGAATAGTTACATCCATAAGGTCACGGCGACTGATGTGGTGGATGCACCTTTATTTTGCGACGTCGCTCGGCATCTGGGCTCGCTGCTCAATGGCCGCACTCTGGTGGCGCACAATGCTTCGTTTGAGCACCGGTTCCTTACCAACGAGTTCGCGCGCGCCGGTGCGGAGGACGGCTTGTGTGAGTGGCTGGACACGATGCGGTTGACGAAGCAATATTTGGGTGTCGCAAAGTTGAGCGAGGCGTTGGACATCGCGAAGATTCGTAACCGGTCTGTGCACTCTGCGCTCGCGGACGCCGAGGCAACCGCGGAGCTCCTCCGTTACTTGTGCGTCGGCAACGGCGTGGACGTCGAGAAGTATCCGGTGGCGACGTTCACCACCACTTCCACCGAGGCCCCGAGTCTCCCCCGCGGCGGCGAGCCGTCCTGGCCTGGGCAGCTTTCGCGCACCTTGCCGACGGCCACCACCAAGAACGAAGCCGACTATCGCACCGAGCTGACCTGCGCACTTGTCGACCGCACCATTTCCCGCAGTGAAATGCGCCTGCTCGAATCCACCGCCATCGCCGCGGGCCTCAGCGCCAACGACGTCGATGCAATCAACGAAGAGTTCACCCGCCAGCTCGCCGTCGAAGCCTGGGCCGACGGCATCATCACCGACGAGGAGCGTGTCACGCTGCTCGACATCGCCGAGGCGCTCAACGTCGATGCGCAGCTCGTGCGCTCGCTTCTCGACGAGCCCACCTTCGGGCCCACCCCCGCCACCTTCGCCCTGCGCCCGGGCGAGCGCGTTGCGTTCACCGGGGTCCTCGACATCCCGCGCGACGTATGGACCGACCGCGCCACAGCCGCCGGCCTCGACGTCGGTGGCGTGACCCGCACGTGCGCCGTCCTCGTTGCGGCGAATCCGGATTCGATGAGCGGGAAAGCGAAGAAAGCACGCGAGTACGGCGTTCCGATCATTAGCGAGACCCACTTTGCCCGGCTACTGAAATCCATGGAGGATCCGGCCGAGGAAGCACCGGCTGTTGGCGCTTCTGATGTTGCCTCGTCCGCTACTGCTCCGGAGCAGTTTTCGTGGCTGACCCCCGAGCAGTCGCACGCTGTTGGCGCGTCGAGTCCGCGCATTGCCGCCGCGTGGATTGAGCAGCACCCAGACCGCCCGTTGCACGAGATCGCCGCCAACCTCAAACCCCACCACGTCCCCGAAGCGACCGGACGCGGCATCGACCGTTACCTCGCCATGTGGAGCCTCGAGCACCCAGAGATGCTCAACGCCAGCGCCGACGATCTAATAGACCTGCACGGCGTCGGCCCGAAGCGGCGCAGCCAACTCGTGGAAATGGTGGTGGACCTCGCCGTCGACGGCGTCGACGAGCCGGTCGAGGTGGAGGCGGAGGCGGTGCCGGAGGTAGCTCCGGAGGCCTCCGAGCCAACGCCGGACGAGCTGCTTGCCGCAGCGTACGACCCTTTGCACGCGTCGGTTCCCACCCAATCTTCCCCGTACGATCCAGCGCTGGTCACGCCTGCCGTTACCCCGAAGCGACCCCCCAAGTCTGGGAAGGTATTCAAGCAGTCAGCGATCATCACCGTAGCGTCGTTTGTTCTCTTCGGCCTGTACCTACAAACGTTCGACCCGGAAGCTGAGTCCTTCATCGCCGTTCTGCTTGCCATAGGCGTGGTGTTCGGGGGCCTGACGGCGGGAGTGTCTGGCGTGGTAGCGCTGATCAGCAAGTTGCGGAGCTAGAGCTCCGGGCATTATGTGTGCCGGAGGTCCGGTTGGTGACCGGATTCAGCATTAGGCTTTCACCTCACCCTTTTCCCTACGGTTGAGAACAGCCACTCCCGCAAAAGCGCGTCCGCACAGCCTAGTGACGAAGACATACGCGCCACTAGGAAGGGCGTGCCAATTTAGGACACATTTCGAACACCACTAGGAGTTCCGAAGACCGCGTTTGAGCGAACTTGCAAAAGCGGGTATAGAAATGTTGCAAAGTCGGGCATGAAACCGTTGCAAAAGCGGGTATAGTGCCCATATGCAGTACTTTTCACGCTTTGCAGATCAAGTATTGGAAGACTCCCTCCAGTTGTGGAGCTTCCAAGCTCACATATAAGGACATGGCCGAGCAGGCCGTTCGTGGCGGATGGCCAGGGCTGCTCGGGGCGAGCACTCAGCAGGCGGTCATGTTTAACCGCTCATACCTGGACAACATTTTCGACGTGGAAGTGCCAGAAAATGTTGGCACACGCCACAACCAACTAAACATTCGCCGGACCTTGGCATCCATCGCTCGGAATATTTCTGGCGAAGCAACACTGAAAACACTCGCTGCAGACGTGTCTTCGGATGCCACAACAGTCGACCCGAAAACGGTCTCCACGTACCTCCAAGCGCTTACCCGGATATTCATCCTCGACGGGTTGCAACCTTGGAGCGTCGCGCTCCGATCTAAATCACGACTGCGCACCTCGCCGAAGCTCCATCTCGCTGACCCCAGCCTGGCCTGCGCCGCCTTGGGTATCGGTGGTGACCGCCTCGCGAATGACCCGGAGTTCTTCGGCCAGATCTTTGAGTCCATGGTCATTCGAGATCTGCGCGCGGCAGCCGCCCTCCAGCACGGGCGTGTCTATCACTACCGTGACAACACGGCCCTTGAAGTTGACGCCATCATCGAATACCCCGAAGACGGCAAGTGGGGCGCCTGCGAAGTCAAACTCGGGGCATCGCAGATCCCACAAGCCGAAGCGAACCTCATCAAACTCCGTGACGAACGTGTCGACATCAACAAGATCGGGTCGCCTGCATACCTAGCTATCATCACCGCAACGGAATATGCATACACGCTTCCTAGCGGAGTGCACGTGATCCCCTTGGGAGTCCTGACCGCTTAGGGGCAGCAGAGGCTAGTCAAACTATTCTGCCGGAACTGCACAAGCGGGTGTGCCACCCGTGAACTGGAGGTTTATCGCACCAGAAGGAACGCAATCACCGCTCTGCTGCGCGCCTAAAACTGCGGCGCGGGCCTCGGATGTTCCAAGCTGTAGTACGTGGATACTAGTAACCCCAAAGCTAAGCGGAGGGGTCTGGTGGCGTCGCCACCCTCACCCCTCCATCATTCCCGCAGACGCAAAGGAACCCCAGGCCGTGTGACCTGGGGTTCGTGCTGTGGAGCATAGGAGAATCGAACTCCTGACCTTCTGCTTGCAAAGCAGATGCTCTACCAATTGAGCTAATGCCCCGAACTTCATTCGAAGTGTGTTCGAATGGTGGGCCTAGGTGGACTCGAACCACCGACCTCATCGTTATCAGCGATGCGCTCTAACCGCCTGAGCTATAGGCCCTTCGAACAGGGACTAGTGTATCCATGCGATGCGATATAAACCAAATCGCCAGGTCAGCCCCTGTTTTATGAAGTTTTCTTCCACTGGAACGCAGGCCTTTGAGTTAGGCCTCTTCCGGCGCTTTCGACGTCTTCGGCGTGGCCGCGTTGTCCGGGACGGCCGCTGCGTCCTCCGCGCCCGCGACGCGCAGCTTCAGCCCGCCGAGGACGTCCGCCGCCGCGTTGTACACCAGCGCAGTCAGCGGCACGATGCCCCAGACGACGAAGAACTCCAGAACACCGACGAGAGCCACCGCGCCCAACACGCCCCAGCCGGAGATCCCGCCGAAGCCCGCGATGTCAGCGAGCAGGGTGTTCATGCGGCCCCACACGCCAGCCACCGCCAGCACGAGCCACAGGAGCATCCAGGCCAGCACCCACACCACGAAGGTGACGCAGCCCGCCGCCAGGCCGAGCCGGCCGGCGGAGCGCACGTCGATGGACGTCAGCGTCAGTTCCCGTCCGCGCGGAGCCCGCGCCTTCCAGAACGTCGCGTTCTCCGACGTCACCTTTCCGGTCACCGAAGTCTCGGCCGCCGTCTTCTCGGCCCCGGCCGTGTCCTTGGCCGGTGCCGAATCCTTCTCGACCGCGTCAGCCGCCTGGTCGCTAGCCTCCGAGGTCACTTTCTCAGTGCCCTCGGGGGTCACTTCTTAGCGTCCTTCGGCTTCGACTCGACCTGGGCGACCTCTTCTTCCGCCTCTTCCTCGACGTTGCGGTCGACAGCGACGAGCTCAACTCCCTTATCCAAGTCGACAAGGCGCACGCCCATGGTGGAGCGGCCGGTCTCGCGGATCTGATTGACCTCGGTACGGATCACCCCACCGGCGCTGGTCATCGCGAGGATTTCGTCATCCTCGGTGACCGTCAGCGCGCCGATCAGCTTGCCGCGGGACTTCTGGTACTTGAAGGCCACAACACCCAGGCCGCCACGGCCCTTCGCCGGGTACTCCTCCATCGGGGTGCGCTTGCCGTAACCACCGGAGGTGGCGACGAACAGCGCGGAGTCCTCCTGCACGACCGTCATGGCCAGCAGCTGGTCCTCACCGCGGAAGCGCATGCCGTACACGCCGGCGGTGGCGCGGCCCATCGGGCGCAGCGTCTCGTCGTCGGCGGTGAAGCGCATGGCCTGGCCTTCCTCGGAGACGAGCAGCAGGTCGTCGTCCGCGGAGCACAGCTGCGCGCCGATCAGCTTGTCGCCCTCGTTGAGGTTGATGGCGATCAGGCCCGAGGAACGGGTGGTGGCGTAGTCCGTGAGGCGGGACTTCTTCACACGGCCCTGCGCGGTGGCGAGCACCAGGTACGGGGCGTCCTCGAAGGACTGGATCTGAATGACCTGTGCGATCTGCTCGCCCGGCTGGAATTCCAGCAGGTTGGCGACGTGCTGACCGCGTGCGGTGCGGGTCGCTTCCGGCAGCTCGTAGGTCTTCAGGCGGTACATCCGGCCCATGTTCGTGAAAAACAGGACGGTGTCGTGCGTGGAGCAGACGAAGAAGTGACGGACGACGTCGTCCTGCCGCAGCTCTGCACCGCGCACGCCCTTGCCGCCGCGTCGCTGGTTGCGGTAGCTGTCCACCTTCGTGCGCTTCGCGTAGCCGGTCGAGGTGATGGTCACGACGACGTTCTCGCGGGCGATGAGGTCCTCTTCGGAGACGTCGCCGGTGGCGGGGACGATCTGGGTGCGACGTTCGTCGCCGTACTTCTCGACGATCTCGGCGAGCTCGTCGCGGACGATGGCGCGCTGGCGCTCC
The DNA here is from genome assembly GCA_019120635.1 of Candidatus Corynebacterium intestinavium. Taxonomy (GTDB): domain Bacteria; phylum Actinomycetota; class Actinomycetes; order Mycobacteriales; family Mycobacteriaceae; genus Corynebacterium; species Corynebacterium intestinavium. Next base: position 8,242 of record DWUR01000045.1, read on the forward strand.
GGCTTGGCGAGGATGTCCTCGAGGTCGGCGATGATGCGCTCGAGCTCGGCCAGCTGGTCGATAATCTTCTGGCGCTCGAGAGCTGCCAGGCGGCGCAGCTGCATCGCGAGGATGGCGTTGGCCTGGATCTCGTCGACGGTCAGCAGGTCCATCAGGCCCTCGCGCGCGATATCCACGGTCGCGGAGTTGCGGATCAGGGCGATGACCTCGTCCAATGCGTCCAGTGCCTTGACCAGGCCGCGCAGGATGTGAGCGTCTTCCTCGGCCTTGCGGAGGCGGAACTGGGTGCGTCGGACGATGACGTCGATCTGGTGCTTGACGTACAGCGAGAGCATCTGGTCCAGGCGGAGGGTGCGTGGCACACCGTCGACGATGGACAGCATGTTCGCACCGAAGCTGGTCTGCAGCTGCGAGTGCTTGTAGAGGTTGTTCAGCACCACGCGCGGCACGGCATCGCGCTTCAGGGTGACGACGATGCGCAGGCCGACGCGGTCGGAGGACTCGTCGTCGATCTTGGAGATGCCCTTGAGCTTGCCGTCGCGGACCTGCTCGGCGATGGAGCTGACCAGGTTATCGGGGTTGACCTGGTACGGCAGCTCGGTGATGACGATGACCTGGCGGGAGCCCTCTTCCTCGATCTCGGCCTTGCCGCGCATGCGGATGGAGCCGCGGCCGGTGCGGTAGGCGTCGTCGATGCCCTTCTCGCCGACGATGAGGCCGGCGGTCGGGAAGTCCGGGCCCTTCACGAAGCCCATGCAGGCCTCGAGGGCCTCTGCTTCCTCGGCCTCCGGGTTCTCCAGGAGCCAGTAGATGGCGTCCGCGAGCTCGTTGAGGTTGTGTGGCGGGATGTTGGTCGCCATGCCGACGGCGATGCCGCCGGAACCGTTCATCAGCAGGTTCGGGACGCGAGAGGGCAGGACGGTCGGCTCGGAGGTCTTGCCGTCGTAGTTCGGCTGGAAGATGACGGTGTCCTCGCGGATGTCGCGGACCATCTCCATCGCCAGCGGTGTGAGGCGGCACTCGGTATAACGCATTGCTGCAGCACCGTCGTTACCGCGGGAGCCGAAGTTACCCTGCCCGTCGACGAGCGGGTAGCGCATGGACCAGGGCTGGGCCATGCGCACGAGGGTGTCGTAGATCGCGACGTCACCGTGGGGGTGGTAGTTACCCATGGTCTCTGCCACTGGCTTCGCGGACTTGACGTATCCGCGTTCCGGCCGGTGGCCGTTGTCGAACATGGCGTAGAGAATGCGCCGGTGTACCGGCTTCATGCCATCCCGAACCTCCGGGAGGGCACGGCCCACGATCACGCTCATGGCGTAATCGATGTAGCTGTTCTGCATCTCCTTCTGCAAGTCGATCGGTTCGATGCGGTCGAACAGGTTATCTCCACCGTTAGTATCGTCGCTCACTGGAGTTGGTGAACCTTTCTACTTGGAATAGACCCAACCATTCTACCACGTCAGCGCACAGTTTTTGAGCCCA
>DWUR01000046.1 GCA_019120635.1 Candidatus Corynebacterium intestinavium
CATCTTCGAGGGCGGCATCAAGAACATGAACTACTCCGTCTCCGACACCGCGGAGTTCGGCGGCTACATCTCCGGCCCGCGCGTCATCGACGCGGACACCAAGGAGCGCATGAAGGGCATCCTGTCCGACATTCAGGACGGCACCTTCACCAAGCGTCTGCTGGACAACGTCGAGGGCGGCAACAAGGAGCTCGAGCAGCTGCGCGCCAACTTCAACGATCACGAGATCGAGAAGACCGGCGAGAAGCTGCGCGACCTCATGAGCTGGGTGAAGAACCCGCTGACCGAGACCGCCTAAGGTCTTGGCTCACCAGGCGCGCAGCCGCGCGCCGGCGGCCCAGCCCCCGTTTTCAATTAGTTGTCAATAAGGGTTGAGGCTGCCTAAGCTGGAGGTATGCCACACGACGCGCAACCAGCCCAGCAACAGCCACTGGACCGTGGCCGTGCCGAGGAGCACGGCCACGGTCATTCGCATTCTCAGCCCCACTCCCACGCACCGACCGGCACCCCCCTGCGCGCGCTGCTCGTCGCGCTGGGCATCACCGGCACCGTCTTCTTCGCCGAGCTGATCGGTGGCCTGATCACCGGCTCCGTCGCGCTGCTCGCCGACGCGATGCACATGCTCTCGGACGCCGCCGGGCTGATCATCGCCGTCATCGCCATCCTCATCGGCCGCCGGGCCGCAACGGCCCAGGCCACCTTCGGCTACCGGCGCGTGGAGGTGCTGGCCGCGCTCATCAACGCCGTCACCGTGCTCGCCGTCTCCGTCTGGATCGTCGTCGAGGCGTTCCGGCGCCTCAACGAGCCGGTCGAGATCATGGCCGGCCCGATGATGATCATCGCGGTGATCGGCCTGCTCGCCAACGCCGCCTCCGCCTGGGTGCTGCACCGCCAGCGCGAGCACTCCGTCAACGTGCAGGGCGCGTTCCTCCACGTGCTGGCCGACATGCTGGGCTCGGTCGCGGTGCTCATCGCCGGTGGCGTGATCATGGCCACGGGGTGGCAGTACGCGGACGTCATCGCCTCGCTGATCATCGCCGCCCTGGTTCTGCCGCGCGCCTGGCAGCTCATGACGCACTCGCTGCGCATCCTTCTCGAGCAGGCGCCACCGGGCTACGAACCAGCTGAGATCGACGCCCTGCTGCGCGAGGTTGATGGCGTCCACGATGTCCACGATCTGCACCTGTGGTCGCTGGACGGGACGACCGCGCTGGCGAGCGTGCACCTGGTGGTCCCGGAGGATCGGGACCCGGCCGCCGTGCTGTGCGTGGCGCAGGAAGCACTGCAGAACCGCGGGATCGCGCACTCCACGATCCAGGTGGAGCGCCCAGGCCACGCCGGCCACGAGGGGCCGGATAACGTCTGCTAGCCCGGCGCCTGCTCACTGGGCACCGTTAGCTCAGGGATTGCTTCGGCCCTGAGCCGCAGGGGAGGGGGCTACCAGCTGGAGGAGCCGCCACCGCCGGCGAAGCCGCTGGAGAAGCTCGTGTTGGCCGAGCCGCTGCTGGAGGCGGACTGCGCGGCACGGGTATCGGCGGCGTTCCACGAGGCGAGCATGTAATACGGCACCCAGTTGCTGTACACGTAGCCCGGGCGCCAGTTGCGGTCGCCCAGGGCCGGGCGCTCGCTGGCGTGCTTGGCGCGGTCCAGGTGCTGCATATCGCGGGTGGCAAGGTCCAGGGCGTGTGCCTGGTCGCTGACGATGCGGGCCAGGCGGTCCATGAAGTCGGCCGCTTCGAGGTTGTTCAGCAGCTCGTTGACCTGACGCTCGACATTCTGGAGCTGGCGGACCGCCTCATAGTTGTGGACCTGGAACAGTGCTTCGGAAATATCCTGCTTGATGCTGACCAGCTCGCGCTCGCGCTTGACCACGTCGCCGTTTTCCAGTTCGAACATCAGGTTGATGTTGTCCTCGGCGTTGCTCATCGACTCGAGGGTGTCGTGGGCGCTGGCGATCTCCTTGTGCTTCTCGTAGAACTCCTTGTCCTCGCTGTTGAGGGTCAGTCCCAGCGAGTCCATGCGCCTGTTCAGGCCGAGGAAGTCATCGCGGATGGCCTCCCACTGGCTGCGCAGCTCCGCATTCGCCAGCGGGGAGGACAGGGAGTGTGCGCGGATGTCCAGCTCGTCCAGGCGCTGGGAGAGTGTGACGTAGTTCTTGGACAGATCGTCGAACTGCTGCTTCGCGGTCGCGGTCAAGCGCTTCTTCCTCCTCTGCCACCAGGCCGCACCCACACCGGCGGCGCCCACGCCGGCGACGCCGAAGCCGATTCGCACGTTGCGGTTTCTCCGGGCCTGCTCCTCGGCCAGGCGCTGGCCCAGTTCGAGGTCCGCGGCCACGCGGGCGCCTTCAGCCAGCCCCATGCCGAAGTTGTTGCGGCGGAAGCCATCCTTCATCGCCTCCAGGGAGGCGTCGAGGTGGGCGCCCTCGAAGAGGTCCAGCTGCTGGCAGACGTCGTTGCCGCAGTAGACGCCGTTGGTTCGGGTGCTCGTGCCGACACCCAGGATCAGCACGCCGTCCGCCCAGGTGGCGCCCTTGCCGGCGCCGTCCGGGATCAGCTCCGGCATGCGCGCCTCCGCCCAGTTGAGGGCGTCCTCGTTGAAGTTTTCGTCCTGGCCCGGGATGAGCAAGTAGACGACCTTCTGGACGGAATCCGGGAAGTCGATCGCCTCGGTCTGCCGCTGCAGGCTCTCGCGGGCGCTATTGCCAAGGACGCCGGATTCGTCGGCGATCTCGACATCCACCTGGGCCTTCGTCGGCGCGGCCTGCGCCTGGATGGTTACGGCCGGCGGGGCGGGCTGCTCGGCGGCGGAGGCGCCGGCGGGGGACCAGGCGGTCAGCCCCGCGCACGCGATACCGATGAGGGCCAGTTGTGGGGTGAACAGGTGGCGTCGGGATTGCGTCATGGGTCAATCATGCCACAGCGCTTTTGCCGGGGTCAGGGGTGTGGCCACCACCCAGCAGCCGGTACGCGAGGTGCTCCCACAGCGCCCACACCAGCGGGGTCAGGGTCACGGAGAAGATCATGGCCCCGGCGGCGTCGGTGGAGAAGTGCACCCCGCGGGTCAGCACCGTGGCCACGATGATCGCGATGCCGCCCGCCCCGAGGATGCCGGCTGCCACATAGGCCACCGGTCCGCGCTGGGAGCGGGGGCTGCTGGCGTCCAGCCCGCGGTGGATGAGGATGAAGATGACGACGACCGTCACCGTGGTGAACGTCGTATGCCCGCTCGGGAAGCTCATATCGCTCGGCAGCGTGGCAGGCGGGTGCGCGAGGTGGTCCCAGTCCGGCCGGGGCCTTCCCACCAGCGCCTTGGGGATGAAGACCAGCACCCAGGTGCTGCCGATGGTCAGCGCGGCGATGGCGGGGCGGATGATGCGCCTGCTCAGCAGCATGATGCCCGCGACGATCCCCAGAACGATGAAGGGCAGGTTGCGGCCCTGCAGCGTGGCGTAGATCGCGTCGAAGGCGTCCCGCCAGCCGCCGGTGAGGGCGGAGTTCGCCGCCTGGGTGACGGCCAGGTCGAAGGAGGAATCGTGCAGGAATGCGCCCATCACGCCCACGATGGCCGCGCCGATCGCCGCGAGGACGACCAGCGGGGCCAGCCGGGGCGGCGGGCACAGCTGGACCGCGTGTGGCCGCGGCTTCTCGGTCGCTGCGCTGCCGCGGCGCTGGGCTTCGCGCTGGGCTTCGTGCTGGGGCTCGCGCGGCGAATCGTGCGGGGTCGGCGAATTGGTGGACATGTTTGCTAATCCTCCCAAAGCGCGGACAAAAGGAAAGTTATGTCCCTATAAGCGCTCAGTGGGGGTGGCAAAAAGACTATCGAATCGCCAGCAAGAGAGCCTGAAAATAGAACACTTAGGGGTGCTTAGGTAAAGAATTTTTGTCCAAAAACGCAAAAGGTGAACCGAGTGCCGAGCAAATTTCCTAACTTAGTTTTAGTCAGCATGATGCCGAACACTCCGGGGTCGGGCTGGCTACCTTAACCGGCAAGCCCGATCCTTGGGTGTCCGCGGGGTTGCGGACCAGGGGGTGGGGCTCAGATCACCTCAGGTGGGACGCCGCTGCAAGGGGGTGCAGCAGGTCCGACGTGAGTGGGCGATTGTGAACGGCCGTGACGTGGATCGGACGTTTACTTGAGCTCATGCCTACTGGGTGAGGGGCAGTTGATCTGGGCGAATCCAGGGTTCGGGCTCGCCGGAAAGGTATTTCTTAGGGCGAGAAGCCATTTTGGGGCGGAAATGAGAAGCGAAGTCGGGGGAAATAAAAGGGTGGCCTCCGACACACTCGCGGCCCTCAAGGGGATATGATTATGACGTCATGCGCCATACACGGTCAGGCGTGGGCCCCCTCGGGCGACGCGGTCGTTTCGTCCGGTGGGGAAGTTGAAAGTTTTCAGGAGAATTCCCTTGAGCACCACCAACCGCCCGGTTGTTCTAATCGCAGATAAGCTCTCTCAGTCCACCGTCGATGCGCTCGGCGATTCCGTTGACGTGCGTTGGGTGGATGGCCCGAACCGGCCAGAACTCCTTGACGCCGTCGTCGATGCAGACGCCCTGCTCGTGCGCTCCGCCACCACGGTGGATAAGGAAGTGCTCGAGGCCGCCAAGAATCTGAAGATCATCGGTCGCGCCGGCGTGGGTCTGGACAATGTCGACATCGAGACCGCCACCGAGCGCGGTGTCATGGTCGCCAACGCCCCGACCTCCAACATCCACTCCGCCTGCGAGCACGCGATCAGCCTGCTGCTGTCCACCGCCCGCCAGATCCCGGCGGCCGACAAGACCCTGCGCGACGGCGAGTGGAAGCGCTCCTCCTTCAAGGGCGTCGAGGTCCTCGGTAAGACCATCGGCATCGTCGGCTTCGGCCACATCGGCCAGCTGTTCGCCCAGCGCCTCGCCGCCTTCGAGACCAACATCATCGCCTACGACCCGTACGCTAGCCCGGCCCGCGCCGCCCAGCTCGGCGTGGAGCTCGTCGAGCTCGAGGAACTCATGGGCCGCTCGGACTTCGTGACGATCCACCTGCCGAAGACCAATGAGACCGCCGGCATGTTCGACGCCGACCTGCTGGCCAAAGCCAAGAAGGGCCAGATCATCATCAACGCCGCCCGCGGTGGCCTCGTCGATGAGCAGGCTCTGGCCGACGCCATCAAGTCCGGCCACATCCGCGGCGCGGGCTTCGACGTCTACTCCACCGAGCCGTGCACGGACTCCCCGCTGTTCGAGCTCGACGAGGTCGTCGTCACCCCGCACCTGGGCGCATCCACCGTCGAGGCGCAGGACCGCGCGGGCACCGACGTCGCCGCCTCCGTCCTCAAGGCCCTGAACGGTGACTTCGTCCCGGACGCCGTCAACGTCGCTGGCGGCAAGGTCTCCGAGGAGGTCGCCCTGTGGCTGAACCTGGCCACCAAGCTGGGCACCGTCGCTGCCAAGTTCCTGGACGCCGCCCCGGCCTCCGTCACCGTCAACGCTCGCGGCGAGCTGTCCAGCGAGTCCGTCGACGTGCTCGGCCTGGCCGCCCTGCGTGGCATCTTCTCCGGCGTGCTGGACGAGCAGGTCACCTTCGTTAACGCCCCGTCCATCGCCGAGCAGCGCGGCGTGGCCCTGGAGGTTCACTCCCAGGACGAGTCCGTCACCCACCGCAGCGTGCTCGAGGTCAAGGTCGTCTCCGCCGACGGCTCCTTCGCCACCGTCACCGGTGCGCTGACCGGCCTGGAGCGCATCGACAAGATCGTGCGCATCAACTCCCGCGGCCTGGACCTGCGCGCCGAGGGCACCAACCTGTTCCTGGTCTACTCCGACCAGACCGGCGCCTTGGGCCGCATCGGCACCCTGCTGGGCAAGCAGGGCGTGAACATCGCCGCTGCCGCCCTGTCCCCGAACAACGAGGACGGCACCGCAACGCTCGTGCTGCGCATCGACCGCGCGCTCAGCGAGGAGGAGCTCGAGGAGGTCAGCGCCGAGCTGTCCACCGAGACTGCCTTCCAGGTCGCCTTCTAGCACTCGCAGGCCTTGCCCCCACGCGCCCGGCTGCCGCGCAGTCGCCGGGTGCCATCGGGCTAGCGCCTGTGAGCCAGCGCCGCCGGGCTAGTGCCGGCGGGCTAGGAAACAGAAATCCGCCCCTGCGCTCCACGGAGCGCTCAGGGGCGGATTTTGTGCTTTGCGGGGTGCTCCGTGCAGGCCCCACCCCGGCCCGGCCAGAGGCGTGGGGCGACCTCCTAGGCCCAGTTGCGCACCTTGGTGAAGACCCGCGGCCAGCGCTCGGCAGTGTTCTTGATCGCCCAGCGGTAGCAGAAGAACCCGATCGCGCCGCTGATGACGATCTGAACAGCGATGCCGATCGCGGTGAGGCTCGAGGCGTCCGACCAAGAAGTCGCGTCGTGGAGGTCGACGATCAGCAGGATCAGGCCCGGAAGCAGGGGCAAAAACTGGCCCAGCATGCCCACCAGCGAAAGGATGAAGGCGTTGCTGGAGTTGCCCGAGCGGTTCTTCATCGGGCTCGTGCCCGGCTGCGAGGTGGGGTAGGGGAAGCGCAGCGCGAGCGCCGGCGCCATCCCCAGCACCTGGACCAGGGAGCACAGCGCGAGCACGCTCACGCCCGCCCAGATCGGGCGGAAGCCCTCGATCGCGCCCAGGCCGATCAGGGACAGCAGGAAGATCGGCCCGATCACCGTGAGGCTGGCCAGCAGGCGGCCGTCGATGAGGTCCCTGGCGCGGATGCCGGAGACCATGTTCACCCAGTTGGAGGGGCCGTCCATGCCGAAGTCATTGCCGTTGACCATCAGCAGGCCCATCAGCATGAAGAAGGGCGTGAACCAGTGCGCGCCGGATTCCTGCACCACCCCGAGCACCAGCAGCATCCCGCCGAGCAGGAAGTACACGATGGCCTGGTAGGAGTAGCGCACCTCCCGGCGCCAATAGCGCAGGCAGCGGGAGTACACCGCGCCGCGCGGGGTGGGGGAGGCCCAGCCCACCAGGAAATCCCCCGTGTTGGCCTTGGCCTCGGAGGCGCCGCCGCGCACGGGGTTGCGCAGCTCGTAGCGGATCGCGGTGCGCCACAGCCACAGGCAGGCTGCGATGGTCACCGCCGCGATCACCAGTTGCGCGATGCCCACGGCCAGGTTGCCGCTCATCCAGGACGCCACCGCGCCGGCCGCTGCGCCGAATGGCGTCCAGGCGAAGAACGAGCCCAGGGAGAGGAAGACGCCGTAGTCCTCGATGCCGTTCGCGGCGAAGTTCATCGCCATGATCAGCCCCAGGAAGAGGAAAGACACGGCATAGCCCAGCCGCTCCGACCACTGGCGGTTCGCTAGCGCGGAGGTCAGCGACCCCAGCGCCTCGCCGAGCAGCACGGTCATTGCGGCCTGCACGAGGCAGGCCAGCACCCACAGGGTGCTCATCAGCCCGGGGTGGGAGGTGTCGTATTCCCGGATACCCGCCGCGCCGTGGCCTGCCATGATGAGGCAGGCGACGACGGCCAGCAGCGCGCGGGACTGCAGGAAGGCCGCCCCGGTCAGCCCGGGGAAGAGTTGCTTGGCGGTCACCGGCAGGGTGGAAAACTTGCGGGGGTCCAGGTGGTTCTCGTTGCTGGGCCACATGAAGACCATGAGGACGTACGCCAGGGCGCCGGCGGCCATGAAGAGCGGCAGGACGCGGACCTCGCCCTCGTCGGCGATGAGGGCGTAGGCGCCGTAGCCCATCCCGATGGCCGCCAGCAGGCCGAAGATCACGATGATGGCCGCGGTGGCGGTGAGGGTGCGGTCGTTTTTGAAGCTGCGCCCCCACATCTTCAGGTGCAGCCTGAGCAGGGTGCCGGTCACACCTTGGTTTCGCTGCCCCGCGGCGTGGGCGGGCGCCTGGGAGGGGCTGTGGGCCGGGGTGGTCACTTGCGGTCCTCCTCCGGGTGGTCCTCCGTCGGGCGCGGCGAGTTGCCGGAGCCCAGCCAGCCGAAGGAGCCCTGGGAGAGGCTGCGGCCGCCCACCAGCTGGACGAAGACGTCGTTGAGCGGCTGGCCCTGGCGGACCTCGTCGATGGTGCCGGCGCGCAGGCAGCGGCCCTCGGCGATGATGGCCACGTGGTCGCACAGGCCCTCGACGAGCTCCATGACATGCGAGCTCAGCACGACGGTGCCGCCGGCGGCGACGAAGTGGCGCAGGATATCGCGGATGACCTGGCTGGAGACCGGGTCGACCGCCTCGAAGGGCTCGTCGAGGATGAGGACGTCCGGCCCGTGGAGCATCGCGCCGGCCAGCAGGATCTTCTTGGTCATGCCGGCGGAGAAGTCCACGATGTACTTGCCCTCGGTGCCGGCCAGGTCCAGGGCCTCCAGTAGCTCGTCGGCGCGTTCGGCGATGACCTCCGGGTCCATGCCGCGCAGGTGGCCCAAGTACTCCAGGTATTCCCTGGCGGTGAGCCGGTCGAAGATCGGCAGGCCGTCGGCGAGTAGCCCGTAGCGCTGCTTGGCGGCCATGACCTCCTCTTCGGTGGCCTGGTCCCACATGGGAAGCCCGCAGATCCACGCGTTGCCGCTGGTGGGTTCGAGCAGGCCGGTGGCCATGGTCAGCGCGGTGGTCTTGCCCGCTCCGTTGGGGCCGACGATGCCGTACATGCTGCCCGTGGGGATGTCGAGGTTGAGGTTGTCGACGGCCACGGCGTTGCCGAAGCGCTTGGTCAGGCCGCGCAGCGACAGGGCGGTGGCTGCAGCCTCGGGGGCCTGGGGTGATGGGCCGGGGCTGCCGGGATAGCGGGGGAGGGATCCGGGGTTCGTCATGATTTCAGGCTAATCAATTGCCCGGTTGTATAGGCCTAGAAAATGCTCAACAAAAGCGAAAAATCCCGGAAGAAATAGCGATCCTTTTAGACCTACCCGCGGAGGTGCTACACTCAACTTGTCCAAATAGTGAGATGGAGGGTTCATTCTATGAAACTCGCGGTCATTGATGGTGACGGCATTGGCGTCGAGGTCACCGCAGAGGCCCTGAAGGTGCTCAAGGCGGTGCGGGACGACGTCCAAACCACGGAATACGATCTCGGCGCGCGCCGCTACCTGCGCAACGGCGAGACGCTGACCGACGCCGACCTGGAAAGCCTCAAGGAGCACGACGCGATCCTGCTCGGTGCGATCGGCGACCCGCGCAGCGTGCCCGCCGGCGTGCTGGAGCGCGGCCTGCTGCTGCCGCTGCGCTTCAAGCTCGACCATGCAGTGAACCTGCGCCCCTCCAAGCTCTACCCGGGGGCGAGTTCGCCGCTGAAGAACCCCGGCGAGATCGACTTCGTCGTGGTCCGCGAGGGCACCGAAGGCCTCTACTGCGGAAACGGCGGCATCCTGCGCGAAGGCACCGACCACGAGGTCGCGAGCGAGGTTAGCCAGAACACCTGGTTCGGCGTCGAGCGCGTCGTCCGCGACGCCTTCCGCCGCGCCCAGGCACGCCGCAAGAAGCTGACCTGGGTCCACAAGACCAACGTCCTCGTCAATGCCGGTGGCCTGTGGCAGCGCGCCATCGAGACCATCGGGCAAGAGTTCCCGGACGTCGAGGTGGACTACAACCACATCGACGCCGCCACCATCTACATGGTCACCGACCCATCCCGCTACGACGTCATCGTCACCGATAACCTCTTCGGCGACATCCTGACCGACCTGGCGGGTGCGGTGACCGGCGGCATCGGCCTGGCCGCCTCGGGCAACATCGACCCGACCCACAAGAACCCCTCCATGTTCGAGCCGGTGCACGGCTCGGCCCCAGACATCGCCGGCCAGGGGATCGCCGACCCGTGCGCTGCGATCCTCTCCGTGGCCCTGATGCTGCGCCACCTTGGCGACGACGCGAATGCCGAGAAGATCGAGAAGGCCGTGCTGGACGAGGCGGCTGGCCGCGATGGTTCCCCGATCCGCACCGCCGAGGTCGGCGACCGCATCGCCGCAGCGGTCCAGGCTTAGCCCTACGCTCGCTTCAGTGACACCTGCCCGGGCCTCACGTCGGGGCCCGGGCTTTGTGCTGTCTCGCGCACGTCAGCGAGAGGCACTTCGGTGGTTTGGCGCCCAAACCTAGGTCCGAATGGGTAGGTTGAGGCCATGAATGCGCCAGTCAGCGTCGAAGTCGAGGAGATCCGCAGCTTCCTCGCCGCCCACGAGCCCTTCTCCCGGCTTCCCGAACCCGCCCTGAACGCCCTCGCCGCGGGCACCCAGATCGGCTACGCCCGCAAAGGCGAGGTCCTCATCCGCCACGGGGAGGTCAACGACGAGCTCGGCGTGATCCGCTCCGGGGCCGTGGACGTCATCGATGAGGACGGCATGCTCCTGGACCGCCGGGATATCGGCCAGACCTTTGGCTACTCCACGCTCGTCGCCGAGCCCGAATCCCACTATCAGATGGAGGCTGTGGAGGATAGCCTCATCATCTATATCTCGCGGGAGACCTTCGCCCCGCTCGCAGAAGAGTTCGCCGACTTCCTGCGCTACTTCTCCAGCCTCTCCGAGCGCATCCGGCTCGCGGCGGAACAGACCCGCAGCAACACCAGCTCTGAGGTGCTGCGCACCCCGCTGGGGGCGTTTGCCATCACCGATCCCGCCGCCACAAGCTCACGGACCACGCTGCGGGACGCCGCGATCAGCATGGGGGAGCAAAACGTCAGCTCGCTGTTGGTCATCGACGACCGCGAGCTGCGCGGCATCATCACCGACCGCGACATGCGACGCTCCGTGGCCGCGGACATCAGCGGTGACTCGCCGGTGTCCGAGGCCATGACCGCCAACCCCATTTCGTTGGGGTCGGACGCGCTCGTCTTCGAGGCCATGCTGCTCATGGCGGAGCGCGGGATCCACCACATCCCGCTTGTCGACGACGGCAAGGTCGCGGGCATCATCGCCGCGGCCGACATCATGCGCCTCATGCAGTCAGACCCGCTTTACCTTTCCGGCCAGCTCGCGCGCCAGAGCACGCCGGAGGAGCTGGCCGAGACCTATCGCTCTGCCAAGTCCGTGGCCATCCGCTTCTTGGAGCGCGGGGCCAGTTCTGAGGAGGCCCAGCGACTGCTGACCGTGGCCACCGATGCGCTGACCAGGCGGCTTCTCACGCTCGCTGAGGAGGAACTGGGGCCAGCCCCTGTGCCCTTCGCCTTCGCCGTGCTGGGCTCCCAGGGGCGCCGCGAGATGGGCACCGCCAGCGACCAGGACAACGCCCTGGTCATCTCCGATGAGTATCAGCCTGAGGAACACTGCGAGTACTTCCGGCGCCTTGGCGAGATGGTCTGTCAGGGGCTGGCGACCGCCGGGCAGCCGCTGTGCCCCGGCGACATGATGGCCTCCAACCCGCAGTGGCGGATGACGGTCAGCCAATGGCGGGCGACCTTCCACCACTGGATCACCGCCCCCGAACCCGAGGCCCTGTTGCACGCGCAGACCTTCTTCGACATGCGGGCCGTCGGCGGCGGGGAGGAAATGGTCGATGAGATCCACGCCTACGCAACTGCTGCGGCCAATCAGGCACCCCGGCTGCACGCGCACCTCGCCGCGCTCGCGGTACGCCGGGAACCCCCGCTCGGGGTTTTCCGCGGCCTGATCCTGGGGCGGCGCGGCGAGCACGCACACACCCTGGACATCAAGAAGGGCGGGTTGGCTGCCGTCGTGCAGATCGCGCGCCTGCACGCGATTCTGAGCGGCAGTCACGAGCTCTCCACCCGGTCCCGGCTGGCTGCGGCGGCGGGGGAGTCGCTCAGCCGATCGGCTGCGGCAGACCTCACCGATGCCTTCGATTTCCTGTCTTCCATCAGCCTTCACCACCAGGTTAAGCAGGATGCGGCAGGGGAGGTGCCGGACTACCGGGTCGACCCGGGGGAGCTAAAGAAGATGGAACGGGAGCACCTGCGGGATGCCTTCCAGATCATCAAGAAGGCCCAATCGGGGCTCTCGGTGCGTTTCCCGGTGCGCAGCGTGTAACGCGAAGACGAGCGAGAGGGTTATTAAAGGAGCAGCGATGGCGAAGTGGTGGCAAGCCCCCTGGCTGGGGACTTCCTGGCGGACCCGCAAGGCGACGGGCGCCCTGGCGGAGTACTACGACGTCCCTCTGGCCAAGGTGGACCAGCCCATCGGAGAGGCCCCACTGCTGGCCGTGGACGTCGAAACCACCGGCCTGGATCCAAAGAAGGACCTCATCCTCTCCATCGGTTGGGTGCCCATGACTGGCGGGCGCATCACCCCGGCCGAGGCGGACTACGCGGTGATCCACCACGAACCGGAAGCCTTGGAACGCGTACCCGCCGGCATGGCATCGGCGAAGATCCATGGCATCACCCATACGGACATCGAGGCAGGGGAGCCGCTGCGCGACGTGTTGAGCAGGTTGCTGTTGGCGCTACGGGGCCGGGCTATGGTCGTGCATTTTTCGCCCATCGAGACCCAGTTCCTAGGTCAAGCGTGCAGGCAACACTTCGGTTCGGGTCTCTCCGTCCCGGTCATCGACACCTTCGCCATCGAACGCCGGTACTTCGAACGCATGGCGACCTACCCCCGGGGTGAGGATCTGCGGCTGCCGCGGGTGCGGGAACGCTACGGGCTACCGCACTACGGTTCCCACAACGCGCTCAGCGACGCGCTGGCCTGCGGGGAGCTGCTGCTCGCGATGCTGAAACACGAAAGAAATAATCTTTCGATAACAAGTACCCTAAGCGACATCATCGAGCGCACAGCCAGGTAGGGTTGGTACCTATGCGTATCGCCCGAATTGCTCACCCAGAAGGAATGACATTCGCGGTGCTTGAGGGTGGCCAGCCGGACGGCACCGGCGCCACCTGCCGCGAAATCGCTAATCACCCATTCGGCGAGCCGGAGTTCACCGGCAAGTCGTGGCCGATCGAGGAGGTTCGGCTGCTCGCGCCGGTCCTTCCTAGCAAGATCGTTGCCGTGGGCCGCAACTATGCCGACCACGTCAAGGAGGTCTTCAAGCAGGGCGCGGAGCACCTCCCACCGACCATCTTCCTGAAGCCCCCGACAGCCGTCGTCGGCCCCGAAGCCCCGATCCGCATCCCGGAATGGGCCACCCGCGTCGAGTTCGAGGGCGAGCTCGCCATCGTGATCGGGCGACCGTGCAAGGACGTCAACCGCAACAACTGGAAGGACGTCGTCCTGGGCTTCACCATTGTCAACGACGTCAGCTCCCGCGACCTGCAGTTCGCCGACGGCCAGTGGTCTCGAGCCAAGGGCCTGGACAGCTTCTGCCCGCTGGGCCCATGGATCGAGACGAACGTCGACGGCATCGACATCGACAGCCTGCCCATCAAGGCGCACCTGACCCACGACGGGAAGACCGAGACCAAGCAGGACTCGAATTCTAACCAGATGATCAAGGACATTCCGGAGATCGTCGAGTGGGTATCCTCCGCGTTCACCCTGCTCCCGGGCGATGTGATCTGCACCGGTTCCCCGGCCGGTACCGCGGAGATGGTGCCGGGGGACCGCATTGCGGTGGAAATCCCGGGCCTGGGAACGCTGGCCAACCCGGTTCAGGCGTACTAAAAAGTGCGGAGTCGGCGACCTCGGGGGAGGTCCGCCGCACCGGGGGTGGAGCCAAGGGGCGCCGGCTCGAACGGTAGGCGGTTGGCTTCTTGGGGCGTTGCTAGGGGGTGGGCCGTGACCACGACGCACAGCCCCGCCGCGGGGGCAGGGGGTTAGACGTTCCGCATGCTGGCCGGGACATTGAGCGCCCGCAGCGCGGTTTGCAGCTTGGCGGTGGTTTCCTCCGCCTCCTCCTGGGGATCGGAGTCGGCGACGATCCCGCCGCCGGCCCACACGCGCGCAGAATCCCGCTCCACGCAGGCGCACCGGATGGCGACCATCCACTCGCCGTCGCCGTCAGCATCACACCAGCCCACGGCGCCGGCATAGAACTCGCGGGGATCCTCCACGGACTCGATGATCCCCACCGCCTCGTCGGTGGGGGTGCCACCGATCGCCGGGGTTGGGTGCAGCATCAGGGCCAGGTCAAGAGCGGAGTAGTCCGCGTCAGCCAGGGTGCCAACGATCGGGGTTCCCAGGTGAATCATCTCGGTGGTCTCGTGGATCAGGGGCTCGGCAGGGATGTCGAGCCCCGAGCACAGCGGCTCCAAGATCCTGCGGTAGTGGTCCACCACAAGAGCGTGCTCGACAAGGTTCTTCTCGCTGGAGCGCAGCTCTTCGGCGGTCGCATCGTCGCGTTCTGCAACACCCGTGCGCGGCGCTGAGCCCGCCAGCGGGAAAGCCCGAACCGTCCTGCCCTTCCGGGAGACCAACATTTCGGGGGAGGAGCCCACGAACATCGCTCCATGGTCCTCCTTGCGTCCGGTCGCAGACAGGTCCACGGCGTAGCCGTCACGGTTGGCGGAAAGATCGATGAAGCGGGCGGCGACGAGCAGCGGGTCGATGGTGTCCGCGAAGTACACATCCGCCACGCGGGCCAGGACCACCTTCTCCAGGCTGGTCCGGCGGATGGTCTGAATCGCCGCGGCGACGCTGGCCTGGTGTTCTTCCTTCGTGGTCGCGACGGTGACCTCGATCGCCTCGAGCGACTTGGCGGCCTCTCGTCCGCGGAAGTATGCGGGCGGCTCAAGCGGGCCGTCGAAGGTGACGACCTTCTCCGGCTCCATGAGCGCGGCGCGAAAACCAGTGTTGAAAGGAATCGCGCCGACCAGCAGCTCAGCGGTGCCCTCGCGCAGGGCCGTGCTGGCCTCGAAAGGGTCCGGGAACGTGGCCTTACGCCCCTGAGTACGAATGCTGTGATGTGGTCGTGACAGCAAAAAGTCCGGAGCGGTCACCGGCCTTTTGTCTGAATCCATACCCGCCAGTCTACCGACCGCCCCCGCGGGCTCCTCGATGGCCACCTCAAGCACCAATTTTCGGGGCAGCTAGGTTTCTCCGGGAGCATAGAGTAGATTTGCCGCATGGCTTTCTTCCCCACCTGTCGCAGCGCGCCGGTGAGCGCGCTGAGCAGCAGACCAGCCAGCCCGGTAAGTCCCGCGGAATCCTCCGCCGCGGCCTGACCGGAGCCCTCGCTGCTGCAGCAGCCCTCTCCCTCTCCTTCGTTCCACATGGGTCCCCCGAAGCTCAGGCACAGTCCTCCATGGGCAGCCTCAGCTCCTCCGCAGGGGACCTGGAAGATCTCGCCGGCATCATCAACGGCATCCTCGGTGGCCTGGAAAATGGTGGCGGCATGGCCCTCGGCCTCGGCTGCGCAGCGCCCGACCTGGTGAAGGGCGTCGTGGGCGTGTCTGGCGCGTACTATACCCCGACGGTGAGCAACTGCTCCGCCGGTGTCGTGCCGACAATGAGCATCCACGGCACGGGCGACGACATTGTGAACTACAACGGCGGTTCCCGTCACGGTGCAACCTACCTCTCCATCAACCAGGTGCACCGTCAGTTCGCAGCCCGAAACAAGTGTGACCTTTCCAAGGTGCCGAGTGCCTCCACGAAGGGCAACACCACGACCTAGCGTTACAGCGGCTGCGCCGTGTCGACCGTGGTGAAGAAGGTCGCAGGTGGCGAACACACCTGGTACCCGAGCAACCCGGACGCAGCGCAGGAGTCCTGGAACTTCTTCAAGTAATCCATGTGCCACGCGCGGGACGATGCCCCGCGCTCGCCCCGGGGGTGCGCGATGCGCAGCCCGGGGTTTTCGCTCTGAGGACGGCTAGTGTCGCTCAGCCCCGGCGCTCGATCTTGCGGCGGGGTAGCGCGGGTAGGATAAGAGCCCATGAGTGAAGTTCGCGTACGTTTTTGTCCATCGCCCACCGGCACCCCGCACGTCGGCATGGTGCGCACCGCGCTGTTTAACTGGGCTTATGCCCGCCACACCGGCGGCAAGCTGATCTTCCGCATCGAGGATACGGATGCTCAGCGCGACACCGAGGAGTCCTACCAGGCCATCATCGACTCCCTGAAGTGGCTCGGCCTCGACTGGGACGAGGGGATCGAGACCGGCGGCCCGCACGAGCCCTACCGCCAGTCCCAGCGCATGGATATCTACGCCGAGGTTCTGGAAAAGCTGAAGGCCGCCGGCGAGGTCTACCCGGCGTACTCCACCCCGGAAGAGGTTGAGGAGCGCCACAAGGCCGCTGGTCGTGACCCGAAGCTGGGCTACGACAACTACGACCGCGACCTCACCGAGGAGCAGATCGCCGCGTTCGAGGCGGAGGGGCGCAAGCCGGTCTGGCGCCTGAAGATGGACCACGACCGCCGCTACACCTGGACCGACCTGGTCCGCGGGGAGATGGACGTCGACGGCAAGACGATGCCGGACTTCGTCGTCGCCCGGTCCAATGGGCAGCCGCTGTACACCCTCGTCAACCCGCTGGACGACGCGCTGATGGGTGTTACCCACGTGCTGCGCGGCGAGGACCTGCTGCCGTCGACCCCGCGCCAGATCGCGCTCTACGAGGCGCTGATCCGCATCGGCGTGGCCAAGGAGGTGCCGACCTTCGCGCACCTGCCGTTCGTCACGGGGGAGGGCAACCGCAAGCTGAGTAAGCGCGACCCGGAGTCGAACCTCTTCAACCACCGCGATGCCGGTGTGATCCCGGAGGGCATGCTCAATTACCTCTCGCTGCTCGGCTGGTCGCTGTCTGCCGACGAGGACATCTTCACGATGTCCCAGCTGATTGAGAACTTCGACATCGCCGACGTGAAGCCGAATCCGGCGCGCTTCGACCACAAGAAGATGGAGGCCATCAACGCCGATCACATCCGCATGCTGGATCTGGCGGACTTCACGCAGCGCCTGCGCACCTACCTGGAGGAGTTCAAGGATTGGCCCGCGGACTACCCGGCGGAGAAGTTCGCCTTCGCCGCCGAGCTGGTGCAGACTCGCATCAAGGTGCTGGGTGATGCCGACGGCCTGCTGCGCTTCTTGCTGACCAAGGACGAGGACCTTGAGCTGGAGACGAAGGCGGCGCGCAAGAACCTCAAGGAGGCTGCGAAGGAGCCACTGGCTGCCGCGATCGAGGAGCTCGAAGCTATCGCGGAGGAGGACTTCCGCACCGAGGCGATCGAGAAGGCCCTGTCCACCCGACTGATCGAGCAGATGGAGCTCAAGCCGCGAGTGGCCTACGGTGCGCTGCGCGTCTCGATCTGTGGTCAGGCAGTGTCCCCGCCGCTGTTCGAGTCCATGGAGCTGCTGGGCAAGACCTCCACGCTGGCCCGCCTGCGCGCTGGTTTGGAGCAGACCCCATTCCAAGCTGAACAGCCCGCGAACTAGGGTTTAAAAATAGGCGACGACCTGCCAATTTGTGTGTGACGATGGCTTCTGGCTATAGTAGTCATCGTTGCACAGCGCAGGCCTCCTCAAGAAGGAGATGCTCGCAGTGTTAACGATTGGCCTATGGTGTAATTGGCAACACTACGGTTTCTGGTACCGTCATTCTAGGTTCGAGTCCTGGTAGGCCAGCAGCGAAGATTAACTTTAAGTTTCTCTCGCGTCCTAATGCCCCGTTCGTCTAGCGGCCTAGGACGCCGCCCTCTCACGGCGGTAACACGGGTTCAAATCCCGTACGGGGTACAAATTAGCAGCCTCACCGGTTTTCCGGTGAGGCTGTTTTGTTTTTTATTCTCGGGGCCGGGTTAGGGAGTGCGCGGCACGCGTCTTCGCAGGGAGCAGGAGGTTGGGGGCTGCGGTGTTTGTGAGTCCGCGAAGATTAAAAAATCCCTAGCGCCGGCTGTGTGGTTTTTGTAATCTCGCTCACATGAGCCCTCTTTCATGACACCGCTCCCGGACACTGATCGCAACATTGATTGCCACGCTGGCTGTGATGGCTGCCGTGCTCGCCACCGGGCTGATGCCCCTGGCTGCAGCGAAGGACGAGCCCTCTGATGCCGGAAAATCCACTACCACCATGGCGCCAACCATGGTGGTTTTTGATTCCTCTGGCTCCATGACCACGAAGGACGCCGGTGGGCAGACCCGCATTGACGCCGCCAAGGATGCCGCCCGCAGTTTCATCGACGAGGCCGGAGACGACGCCCCGCTGGGCTTGGTGACCTACGGCGGCAACACCGACGAAGCCCCGGAAAACAAAGCAGAGGGCTGCTGGGACATTACCGTGGTCGCCAAGCCCGAAGCCGGCAACTCCGAGAAGATGATTGAGCACATGGAGGGCCTGGAGCCGCGTGGCTTCACACCGATCGGCAGCTCCCTGCGCAAGGCTGCGGCTGAGCTTCCGAAGGACGGGCAGCGCACCATCATCCTTGTTTCGGATGGTGTGGCTACGTTCACCCCGCCACCGGTGTGCGATGTCGCTAAGGATCTCAAAGATCAGGGCATTGACCTGGTCATCAACACCGTCGGATTCAACGTCGAGCCAGCGGCACAGAAGGAGCTGCGATGCATCGCCGACGCCACCGGCGGGACCTACGCCGACGCCTCGGACGCTGACACCTTGGCCGAGGAGCTGCGCCGAGCTGCCCCACGTGCCTACAACGCGTATGAGTCCGACCTGAAGGAGATTGAGGGAGGGAAGTCAGAAACTTCCCCTGCGGAAGTCCCGCGTGAGGTCGAGGCATTCGCCTCCGACCTGCCTCCAACGGAGGGTACTCGCCACTCTGCGGAATCCAATATTCATTTTGTTACCCCGCTTGCTGAGGGGGAGCGCGTCGTGGTCAGCGCGACCACCACGCAGGAGCCAAGCATCAACAATTTTCGACGCGGCGAATCCTTCCGCCTCGGCATCGATGCAGGCGAACTATCCTGCAAGCTCGACAGCGAGAGTGCCACCGATAACGCGGTGAACCAGTACCAAACCGCCACCCTCTACAGCGTCCAGGGTGGAGAAGACGGTTGTGATTCTGGGGATATTGCCTTCACACTCGCCGGGAGCGGGGATTGGAAGCAGGATGAAGAGAACGGTGTGGAGGTCACCATCACCCGCTTCGGCGAGCCCGATATGGAGGGCCAGCCCGAGCCGGTGAAGGATAAGTCGGAGGCTGGCCCGGTGAGGGGCTCGGGCGAGCCTTCCGAGGTGACTCCTGGGAAGTGGTTCACGGATGCCACCGAGCTTTCGCCCAAGAAGCCGGTACAGGCACAGATTGTTCCCGGCGAACCCCACTTCTACCGCGCACCGGTTGAACATGGCCAGCAGCTCGCAGGGAAGGTGTCCCTGGTCGAGGAGGCCAAGGATTTCAAAGAATCCAAGGCTGGTGACTCGCTCATCCTCACCGCCTATAACGATGCGCGTACCGAAATCCAGCTGGAGGGTAAGCGCGCCACCGTGCAGAAGGATAATTCGGAAGACTTCAGCTACCCGGCGCCTATCCTTTTCGCGAACCGTTACGGGGGTTCGCATAAGGACGGGGCCATGCACTCCGAGACCCAACGCGTCTGGAAAGGCGGCGAGCAGTACCTCGCCGTCAACTACGAGCAGCTCCTGACTTGTAAAGAGATCGATTCCACCACCCAGCTGCCGGTGCTGACTTATGACCTGGTGGTGGACACCTTCGGTGACCCCGTTCCGGAACCAAGCTTCGCCTCTGTGAAGAGCCAGTCTGAGGAGCCTGCTGAGGGGCCGGCTGAGGAACCTTCGGCTAGAGCCCAGGAGAATGATGAATCTTCCTTCCCCTTCGCTCTCGTGGGGCTAGGAGCGGCTGCGCTGATCTTCCTGGTCGCGGCGCTCGTCCTCATCATCGGGAAGCCGTCCCGCTAACGAGCCTCCGGGACGGGGTGGGCCTTAGCCAGGGGCTTGAGGTGCTTAATCTTCCCTGGCCTGTCCCACACGGCGTTGGAAGTTTTCGGCTTCGGCCTGGAGCGTTTCGGCGAGCTGTTCTTCGCCATCCGCGGCGCCCGTGGCTCGGGGTGGGGCGAGGATGAGCTCCGTGGAGTCGTAGCCCGCCGCCAGCTCCCGGGCGCGAGCGAGCTCGGCGTCCAGCTGCAGGCCAAGTAGCAGCACGTTATTGGCCATGAAGAGGCAGAAAAAGCCACCGATAATGCCGCCAAGGGCCCCGTACATCCCGATGTGCAGGAAATTGTTGAGGTAAGTCCGGAAGCCCACCCCGATCACTGTGAGGACAAGCAGCGCGCTCACGGAGCCCGCCGTGAACAGCCGGAAACGCCCCTGCCTGACATTCGGTGCGACGTGATAGACCAGTGCGATGAGCATCTGGGAGAGGCCAAAGATCACCGGCCACCGCAGCCACGTCCACAGGGGCAGGAAGTAGTCGAGCATGAAGGTGCGCAGGCCTGCTAGCCCCAAGGGATCGGCGATATGGGTGAAGAAGGGGGAGAGGAGCTCCTCGCGCAGAAAGAACCCCGCCGCGATCAAAACAAGCCCCGCCACCAAAGCGATGGTCAAGCCCCACATCACGAGCCAGGTTCGCAGGATCGACCTACCCTCCTCGCGGCCGTAGAGCGCGTTCGCACTGCGGGAGAAGGCGCGAACATAGGCCGAGGAGGAGAAGAGCGCGAAGAGGACGGCGATGATCAGGGTGATCAAGGAACGCTGTGTGGTGCCGATGATCGCCTCGATGATGTTCGACGCCTGAGTCGCGAAGTCTGCCGGGATATTGCGGTTGATGAATTCGCCGGTCACACCCAGCACCTGGTCGCGATTCTGGTCGAGCACCAGCATCACAATCGCGTAGAAGGCCATGAGGGTGGGGATCGCGGTGAAGATGGAGTAGAAGCTCAGCGTCGCGCCCTTATCCGGAAGACCACGGTAGAAAAACTCCGCGTAAAGCCGCTTGGCGATCATGCCCCATGCCTTCGGGCCAGGGAAACGATGCTCGCTCGTGACCTCTGCTGAGTAACGATCCGGAGAAATCGCCTGCCGGCCCGTGCCACCACCGGCCGGCATCACGAGCGAGTCGGGGGTGTCATTCTCGGAACGGGTCATTGGCATCCTTGGCGCATCGGCGACACTACTGCCTTCATGCTAACGCGAGAACTCCCTAAAACCCGGCATTGACCAGCGGATTAGGAGAGTTGCGGCAGTGGCCTGTAGGCTTTGTTCTCGATCATAGAGCTGGTCGTTGCCTCACCGGTCCGCCGGTAGGGAGCTAGTTTTGTGTGTCCTATGCGCCCCGTTCGTCTAGCGGCCTAGGACGCCGCCCTCTCACGGCGGTAACACGGGTTCAAATCCCGTACGGGGTACCAAAGAAAACTCCCGTTCTCTAAGCCATTGAGAA
>DWUR01000047.1 GCA_019120635.1 Candidatus Corynebacterium intestinavium
GGCGCTGAAGCTGCCACAGATGGTCTACGAGGGCGCGCGCCTGTTCAGCTTCACCTCTCAGCTGGTGGCGAAGGCGACTGAGGAGGTCGCCGCCCAGGTGGAGACGGTCGAGGCGAAGGAACGCGAGGCGCTGGAGGAGTCCCTGGGGGTGGGGGCGAAGGGCCGTGGCGCTGCGAAGGCGCAGCGCGGCTCGGCAGGGCAGATGAAGGAGCTGGAACGGGAGCAGAAGAACCGCCGGACCCGGATGGTGCGCGACGCGCTGGACCTAGCCTTGATCGACGTTGTGGGTTTGTACCGCGACGCGATGCTGCAGGCGGCGGGCGCGGTGGAGCCGGTGGGTGGTTCGGCTGACGCCGCCGAGGTGGCCACAGGCGACACCGACGGCACCGCGGCCGCGGCCCATGGTCTGCAGCCCGTGGGTGGGTTCCAACACCCGGATATGCGCGCCACCTCGGGCGAGCTCGCGCGCCGGAATTCCCCGGAAGCGCTGGTCCGCTGTATCGACGCGGTGTCGACCTGCCGGGAGACCCTGGGGATGAACGTGAAACCGGAGGTCGCGCTCGACGCACTGGGCGGTGCGCTGCGGGAAGCGTGCCGGGTGAGTTAGCGCGCTAGTTTTGTGTCTTCGCGCTGCTGTCCGCTACGATGATCCTCCGTAAGAATGCTTGAGCTTTAGGCTCTGGGTTTTTGCGCGCCGCCTTAGCTCAGTCGGCAGAGCGTTTCACTCGTAATGAAAAGGTCGCGAGTTCGATTCTCGCAGGCGGCTCACCAAAAACGGTCACTACCAGCGCAAGCGGTAGTGGCCGTTTCGCATTTCACCACCACGCTGCGCCCGTAACATCATTGTGATGGCACTTCTCGGCCCCGAAACGGCACCACGCGAGAAGGAAAGCAGCCACAGCAACCGTTCCCGGCGTCGTCATCGCGAGGGAAGCAGCTAACCAGCGCAGCAGAAAACGCCCAATAACTGGAGAGAGCACAACACGGTGGATAGTCACAGCACGCCGCAACCAGGCCGCGAGCAGCGACCAACTCGCGCGGTCCACCAGGCGCAATTCCAGTCCGCCAGCGGTGGCGAACAGCCCGGCTCCATTTGGCCCAGCGCGCTGCCGCTCGCCAGCCCGGTGTGGTTCCCCTCGGTCATGGGGACGGCCCTCCTGTCCTCCTTGCTCGGTCGCCAGGTCCCGGATCATGGCTGGCTTCTGTACCCGGCAACCGCGCTGATGTTCCTCGCGATTGTGCTGCTCATCGGCCTGGGGGCCGGTTTCGCGGTCAACGCGCGCCGCAACCCCGGGATGTTCGCCCACACCTGGCGGGACATGTCGATCCTCCCGACTTGGGGCACCGTCTCCATGGGGATGACCGCGACGGGCTCGGCGATCCACAACGTCGGCCCGCTGCTGCCTTTCGGGGCAGGGAGCACTTACCGCGCCGGCTTGGCGGAATCCACCGCCGCCGACTGGGCCATCGCCGTCGCCGCAACACTTTGGCTGTTCGGCACCCTCATCGGCCTGTTCACCACCTTCCGGGTCGCCCTGCGGCTCATGGAGAAGGGCGCAACCCACCCCGTCCCGGCCTGGGGTCTGGCGGTCGTCCCGCCGATGGTCTCCGCCACGACGGGCGCGGGCCTCGTCGACGACATCGACTCCGAGCAGCTCACGGTGGTCCTGGTGTTGGCCGTGACCGCGTTCTTCTTCCTGGCGCTGTTCTTCGCCATCTTGCTATTCACGCTGGCCTATCGCAGTCACTTCTTCTATCACCCGCTGCCGGTGGACGCCTCCATCTCCACCTGGATTCCGCTGGGCGTGGTCGGCCAGTCCATCGCCGCTGCCCAGTCCATCGCCGCCCAGGCGGAGCTGGTGATGCTGCCCTCGGCAACCCCGGCAGTCACCTGGCTCGCCCACGCCTATGGCTGGGTGGCGCTGGTCATCGGCATTCCCGTGGCGGGTTTCGCGGTGATCCGCACGGTCTACGGCTTCCGGGAGCGCATGAACTTCACCCCAGGCTGGTGGGCCCTGACCTTCCCGATCGGCACCGTGGCGCTGGGGGCGGACATGATGGCGGCGACCATGTCCGGGCCGTGGCAGGTGATCCCGCAGGTGGTGGGCACCGGCAGCCTCATCGCGTTGTGCTGTACCTGGACTTTTTGCGCGATCGCGACCCTCACTGCCGCCATGAAGGCGCGCGCTACACGCTAGCCGGGGCGAGTTGCCGTACATCGCGGCCAACTTCTCCACGTCCCCACCTGGCACCTTATCCAGGGCCGAGTGCGCGGCCGTCGCGCCGACCCTCAGCACCTCGTGGGCGACCAGCTGCGTGGCGGCGTGGGGATCCCACTGTTGCTGCCGCCACTCATAGGACTCGTTGGCGCACGCATTCGTCACGGCACGCGACTCGTTGAGCTCGTAGCGCAGCTCGCGGCGGTCCAGGATCGCGTCGTCGATCGGGCTGGTCCGGAGGCTCTCGATCATCTTTTTTATCGACGTCAGAAGGTACGCGTAGTTGAGCTCGGCGGTCTTCCGGAGGTTTTTGGGGCGGAAGAGCCAGATGGCCAGGACGGAGAGCAGAGAGGCAATCACCAGCTCCGCGCCGCGGTCCATCGACGTCTGACCGATGGGGGCGCTGCCCAGGCCGGCCATCATGAGCCCCAGCGGGGCGGTGAAGACCATCGCCAGCCCGTAGTTCGCGGCGATGAAAAGCTCCGTGCAGGCCATGGCCACCGCCAGGTCGATCAGGTCCATCAGGATG
This sequence comes from Candidatus Corynebacterium intestinavium, assembly GCA_019120635.1. Lineage (GTDB taxonomy): Bacteria > Actinomycetota > Actinomycetes > Mycobacteriales > Mycobacteriaceae > Corynebacterium > Corynebacterium intestinavium. Next base: position 2,749 of record DWUR01000047.1, read on the forward strand.
CCCGGGTGCAGCTGGTAGAAGGCCAGGTACAGCAGGATGCCGATGACGGAACCCGCGA
>DWUR01000007.1 GCA_019120635.1 Candidatus Corynebacterium intestinavium
TTCGATAACGCCATCATCGCCACCGGCTCGGTCGTTAAGTCCCTGCCGGGCGTTGAGATCGGCGGCAACATCGTCTCCTACGAGGAGCAGATCCTCGACGAGAACGCCCCGAAGTCCATGGTCATCATCGGTGCCGGCGCCATCGGCATGGAGTTCGCCTACGTGCTCTCCAACTTCGGCGTGGACATCACCGTCGTCGAGTTCATGGACCGCGTCCTGCCGAACGAGGACAAGGACGTCTCCCGCGAGATCGCGAAGCAGTACAAGCGCCTCGGCGTGAACCTCAAGACCGGTCACAAGACCACCGAGGTCCGCGACCTGGGCGAGGGCAAGGGCGTCGAGGTGGACATCGAGTCCGCCGATGGCAAGAAGTCCGAGACCATTAAGGCAGACCGCGTCATGGTCTCCATCGGCTTCGCGCCGCGCACCGAGGGGCTCGGCCTGGACAAGGCCGGCGTCGAGCTGGGCGAGCGCGGCGAAATCGTGATCGACGAGCGCATGCGCACCTCCGCGAAGAACATCTACGCCATCGGCGACGTCACTGCGAAGCTGCAGCTGGCCCACGTTGCTGAGGCACAGGGTGTCGTCGCGGCGGAGACTATCGCTGGTGCGGAGACCCAGGAGCTGGGCGACTACCAGATGATGCCGCGCGCCACCTTCTGCAACCCGCAGGTCGCATCCTTCGGTTACACCGAGGAAGCAGCCCGCAAGAAGGCAGAGGAGGATGGCCGCGAGATCAAGGTCGCGACCTTCCCATACACCGCCAACGGCAAGGCACAGGGCCTCGGCAACGCAGTGGGCTTCGTGAAGCTCATCGCGGACGCAGAGTTCGGCGAGCTGCTCGGCGGCCACATGGTCGGCCCGGACGTTTCCGAGCTCCTGCCGGAGCTCACCCTGGCACAGCGCTTCGACCTGACCGCGGACGAGATCTCCCGCAACGTGCACACGCACCCGACCCTGTCTGAGGCCATGAAGGAAGCCGCCCACGGTATCGGCGGCCACATGATCAACCTCTAACGGGTTCCCCGGGGTGCGAACGCGCCCCAACCGGCGGGTCACTGTTCCCGCCGGAAAGCTTTCCAGCGCGCCCCCAAACTGGCTATATTCGCCGGTCCGGGGGCGCGCTTTGCTGCGCTAGGATCACTCACCGTAAAATCCACCCCAGCCAGCGCAGATACCGGTGATCTCCCACAGGCCGGCTGCGCTGCGGGCAGTCCCCAATCCCTCCTGAGGCAAGGAAACACGAAGCACCCATGACCACCCGCATCGGCATCGTGGCAGACCCCGGCCTGCCCGAGCGGCGCGCTAAAGCGCTCTTCGCCGATCTCCAAGCAGCAGCTAAGGACCACCACACCGGGGAGCCCGCCGAGCTCTACTTGCGCATCGGCTCCTTCCCGATGAGCTCCCGTGGAACCGTGGAGCTGCACGATAACACCATCGAGGTGCTCGAGAAGTACCGGTGGGACCGGTTGATCTACCTCACCGACCTGCCGCTCAGCACCCGTCGACCGGTGATCAGCCAGTGCGTCCAGAACGGCAAAGCCACCATGCTCTGCCTCCCTGCCTTCGGCCTGCTGCGCGCGAAGCTCGGCCTGAAGCAGGAGATGACCCGCCTGGTGCAGGGCAAGATGGCCGGTGCGGGCGTGCCCGAAGAGAACATCGAAGGCTACGAGGACATCGCGGGCGGCGACGTCCGAGCGGATACCACCCGAGTGCTGGAGGGCCGCGGCCGCACCCTCCGCCTCCTGCTCGGCATGATCCGCTGCAACCGGCCGATGGCCCTGCTGCGGGCGCTCTCCGGGTCCATCGCCCTTGGCGTGGCCAGTGGCGCCTTCGGCGTGTTTTTCGGCTCGATCTGGCTGATGAGCTCCCTGATGCCGATCTGGCGGCTGATCCTCATCAGTATGCTGGCGATCTGTGGGATGACCTTTTGGCTGATCTACAACAACAGCCTGTGGAACCCCCGCTCCTCGAAGCTGCGCTACGACTCGGTGGGGTGGTGGCGCGCCCGGTGGGATAACTACGCCACCCTGGTCACCGTGGCGATCTCCTCGCTGCTGATGTACCTGCTGCTCATCGGGGTGCTGCTCCTGCTGGCGGCGGCGGTCGTGCCGGTGAAGTATTTCAGCCTGCAGATTGGTCACCCGGTGGAGCTGTGGAACTACCTGCTGCTGGCGTGGTTCGCCGCCTCGCTCGGCATGATCGCCGGCGCCCTGGGCTCCGGCTTCGACTCGGAGGAGGCGATCCAGCAGGCTACCTATAACCGCCGCGAGCTGGAACGGCGTGCACAGATCGGGCTTTTCGACCGCGAAGAGCCTGGATTCGGTTACTACAACACCGATACCTCGCTCGACATCACACCACCCCGCCACTAGCCGCGCGAGCGCGCGAGCCACACGATGGCAACGTCGTGGCGCGGACCGCCCCGCGCCCCGCGCCTGCACGCCGCTAGTACGGCGAGACCGAGGAGCGGTGGGCGTCGATGTCCACCTGCCGGTCGATCGGCGGGAACGCGCGCTGCGGGCAGGTCGTCCTCGGGCACAGGCGGCAGCCGGAACCGATCGGGGTGGCCGCGGAGGTGTCCTCCAGGTCGAGGCCATCGGCGTACACGGTGCGCTGCGCGTGCCGCAGTTCGCAGCCCAGGCCGATGGCGAACATCTTGCCCGGGTTCCCCCACGCCGAGCGGTGGTGATTCACCGTCCGGGCGACCCACAGGTAGGTGCGGCCGTCGGGCATCTGGGCGATCTGCCGCATGATCTTGCCCGGGTAGCTGAAGGTCTCGTAGACATTCCACAGCGGGCAGGTGCCACCCGAGCCGGAGAGGTGCAGGCCTGAGGCGCTCTGCCGCTTAGACATATTCCCCGCCCGATCCACCCGCACGAAGGTGAAGGGCACGCCGCGCAGGCTGGGGCGCTGCAGGGTGGATAGCCGGTGGCAAACCGTCTCGTAGCCCACCCCGTACTCGCGCATGAGGAATTCCAGGTCGTAGCGGGACTCTTCCGCGGATGCGTGGAACTGCCGATAGGGCATGAGCAGGGACGCGGCCCAGTAGGTGGCCAAACCGCGGGAGGCCAGTCGGCGGGAGGCATCGGAGGTGAAATTGCCCAGCTCCACCAGCGATCGGATGGTCGGGCCTGCCTCCAGGTAGGCCAGCTCGGTAGCCAGGCGGAACGCAATCTGTCCGGGGCGCATCATCGCGGAGACGTACAGCCGCTTGGTTTCGGGGTCGAAGCTGTGCTGCGTGTCCCCCATGTCCCGGGAGTAGGTGACTGTCACGTTGTGCTTATCTGTGAGCCGGTCGACGAGGATCGCCTCCGCGTGGCGGATCTGCGTGGCCCCGAGGTTCAGCTTTTCCGCGAGCTTCTCGGCCTGGACGTCCAGGACGTCCACGTAGTTCTGCCGGGCGTAGAAGTAGTCCCGGACCTCTTCGTGTGGCATGGAGAAGGCCTCTGGTCCGGAGGCCCGGCCGAAGATCTCACCGCGCGGGGTGATGGACAGCACCGCCTGGCCCTGCAGGCGTTCCTCCGTGGCCAGGGTGAGCTTGTCCGAGACGTTCCGGTAGCGGCTGTGCATGTCCACCATGGCGCGGGCGATGGCGGGGTGGTGGCGCACCAGCTCGGCTAATTCGGTGACGTCCACCGGGGTAGGCCAGATATCGCGGTCGGCCATGACGTCTTGAACCTCGGCGAGCAGGCGGAGGGAGTCCTCGTTGGCGAAGAAGGTGGCATCCACGCCGAAGGCCTTGGTGATCTTCTGCAGCACCGCCAGGGTCAGGGGGCGCTGATCGTGCTCGATCTGGTTCACGTAGCTCGCGGACAGCCCCAGGGTCGTGGCGAGCTGGGCCTGCGAGATATCCCGCTCCTTGCGCAGCTGGCGCAGCCGGGAACCCACGAAGTTCCGGTTCGTCTCGTCCGGCGTGCGGGGGCGCTGGGAAGCTCGGGCACCCTGGGTGCTCCGGACACCCCGGGAGCCGGGGGACGGTGCGTCTGCCATGCTGAACCTTTCTTCGTTGCGGAGGCGTTGTGTGGCGGGGCGTTCCCCGGGCAGGTTCCTGCTGAATATCTCGCCCGCGGCTGGTGCTGCCTATTCCACGGATAGCCCACGGTTGGGGTGGCGCAGGTTGTAGCTGACCACCTTGTCCTCCCGGTCGCCGCTGACCCAGCGCCTGGAGCTCTCGGAGGAAATGCTCATCACCAGCACCAGCGCGACCGCCACCATGAAGAGGTTGCTGGCCACGTGGTGCTCGGAGGTGCCGGCGGCCAGCAGGTCGCCGATGGAGATCAGCGTGATCGTGATCATCAGCAGCACGCGCGCCCACCGGATGCGCATGAAGGTCAGGGCCAGGAACAACAGCGCCGCGAGCGCCCCGATAAAGTGCCCGTAGAGCACCCAGGTCTGCTTCAGCGAGCCAGTCACCCAGCCGATGTTCGCCAGCTGGGTGCCGGAGCGCCACGCGGTGAAGATCGCCACGATGGCGGTCAGCGCACCGACGATGTTCATCTCGGCCGGTGGCAGCTCCTTGTCCCGCTTGCGGCTGGCCTCTGCCTCCTCCTTGCGCGCCTGCACACCTTCGCGCACCTCGGGAACGTCAGCGAGCCTTTCGGCCGCGCCGGTGACGTCGACAATCGGAAGGTCACCATCCGTGACGATCTTGTCCCCGCCGCCATTGTGGCAGATGTACGGGGAGGAGAAGTCGGGAAGGATCTTCACCGTGATCTCCGGATCGACGTACTGCAGGGTGCCGATGAGGTAGTCGCGTTCGGCGTCCGTGTCCTCGTCGATCTTGTGGGTGATTTGCCCGGTGAAGCTGGACAGCCCCACGCCCCGGTCGTAGGTAGCGCCGGCCATCCAGGCGACCTTCTCCCCGCCGGGCAGCGCCCAATCATCCGGGGTACGCCACAGCCGAACGTGGTGGCGCTTGGACGCGCTGCCGGAGTCCTCCTGCTGATAGGCGAAGGCCTGCGAGCGCTTGAAGATCACCAGCGGGCTGACCGGTGCGGCCGGGTAGGACTTGCGGAACACGCTGGATACGGCGATCTTCCAGCTGGAGCGCAGCGTGATCTTGTCCGCCTTCGTCCAACCGGCGGCGAGCAGCACCGCGTGGATGTCCTCCTCCGAGCCGTGGAGCGCAATATTCACCGGGTCGCCCAGCAGTCCATCCGAGGTGCGGGCGCGGGCGACGAAGTAGTCCGGCACGTAGACGAAGGTGAACAGCTGGTGCATGCGCGGCAGGGAGAGGTACGCGAGCACGAGGAACCACCAGATCACCCAGATCAGGCTTTTGGTTTCCATGTTGAAGCCGTTGAGGATCATCAGCGCCAGGTACCAGGCGGTCAGCGCGAGGGTGACGACGATGAAGAGGGCGTCGATGGCGGTGTAGACGGAGAGCTTGCGTTGGCCCTTCGTCGTATCGTTTTTTGGTTGATATTCCGGGTATTCCTCGGGGGCCGGGTAGGGGTTGGAAGCGTCGCTGATTCGCGTCAGACCCTGCGCGCCTGCCTGCTCTTTTTCCTGCTGGCTGGCCTGCTGCTGCGCCATCTTCGTGGTCCTTCCTTCCGCGCCCCCCGGGGTGCTCTTTAGCTTTAGGACGTCAACCTCGTCCCGGCGCCCGGCCTGCCGGTAGGGATTCGGCAGGGTGATGGTGGGTATGAGTGTAGCGGGGAGGGGTGGATTCTCGGGCTCGGGACAGCG
>DWUR01000048.1 GCA_019120635.1 Candidatus Corynebacterium intestinavium
CCTCACCGGTCTTCATCTCCGCCACGTAGCCGAAGTGCAGCGCGGCACCACCCATGACCTGCACCTTGTAGTGCTTCTGGCCGAGCACGCGCCAGGAGGCCTCACGGGCGGTGGCGAAGGCCTCGAGCAGGATGTCGTCGAGCTTCTCGCCGTCCTCGAGACGCTTCTTGAACTCATCCGTCTTCGCCCGGAGATCCTCGTCGCTGAGTGCCGAGTACTCGTCCTCTAGCTCGAGAACCTGATCGGCAATCTTGTCGAGCCGCTTGACGGCGCGACCCTCGCCCCAGCGCAAAATCTTGGATAGTCCTAGCACGACCTGCTCGTCCTTTTCTACGTTTTCTACGTCTCGTACGTTCGTTGTTTAGCTACGACGCATGATCAGCCCATCATTCTACTCTGTTGGATGGGGCTGACGGCAACACATAAAAACTCGGGATGGCCACACGGCTCTAGGCTTCGTGGCCACCCCGAGTTCAGGAGTTATCCGCTAGTTGTTTTCCGGCTTCAGTGTGATGAGGCCGTAGTCGAAAGCGTGGCGGCGGTACACCACGGAAGGCTGCGAGTTCTCCTCGTTGACGAAGAGGTAGAAGTCGTGGCCCACCAGCTCCATCTCGCTGAGCGCTTCGTCGACGCTCATCGGCTTCGCGGAGTGGGTCTTGGAACGGACGACCTGCCCCGGCTGGAACTGATCCTCGTACGGGTCGACGTCGTACTTGCCCGGCTTCTCCTCCTGGTGCGGCTTTGCCTCCTCGACCAGGGCTGCGGTTGCCTCGCCCATGCCGACCGGCGCGCGGTGGCCGGACTTCGGGGTCTTGCGGCGCACCTTCACCTTGCGCAGGGAGCGCTCCATGCGGGCCAGCGCAACTTCGAGCGCTGCGTAGAAGGAATCCTCCTTCGCCTCGGCGCGGGCGATGTGGCCCCTGCCGGACGCGGTGATCTGGATGCGGTCGGACTCATCCGCGCGGCGTGGGTTGTTCTCATGCTTGAGCTCCACGTGGAAGTACGTCAGGGTCGGGTCCAGGCGCTCGATCTTGGCCAACTTCGTGTTGACGCGCTCCGCGAAGTGCTCTGGCACCGTGACATTACGACCGGTGATCTCGACCTGAGCGTTAGGGACAGCCTGCTCCTCAGCCTGGAAATCAGCCTTCTTGTTGTCGGTCGACATGCTCACCCTCCTGGTTCTTTCGCTTCAGACCAGCGGCGGATTTGCTGCTGGCTGGTAACGAATGCTTCACCCGCAACTATACCGATCCGCCACCCCGGCTGCAGCGGATTTTCAAGCCCCTGGTGGAGCTTTTCCGGCTATGCGTGGCAGGCGGTCAGCGCCGCCCGGACGGGCACGCCTCGGACTGCCAGGGCCAGCGCCAACTGGGCGATCGTCGCCCCGGTCGTGCAGACATCATCCACGATCAGCACCTCCCCTCCTAAACGGCTGAATTCCGCCAATTTTCGGACGCCGCCTCGGTGCAGCCGCAGGTTCTCCGCCAGGGAGGCCCGCCGCTGCAGCCTGCTCAAACCCACCGCGTCCGGGGCACAGTCATCCAGCTCGGCGATGGCCGCCACCTGCGCCCCCGGCAGTGCGCGCGCCAACTCGCGGGCGGCTGCCGTGACGATATCCCCGCCCCGGGCCTTCGCCGCCGCCCGGCGCGTGGGCGCTGGGACGAGCACGACCGGGCGCAGCCCGGGGTGCGGCAGTTCTCCCCCGGCCGCGAGGTATTCCACCGCCCCGGCCCATACCCGGCCGATGACCTTCGTGGCGGGCGCCCTCATGTGGTCCTTGGCTGCAAGAACGATCGCCCGGTGTGCCCCGCCGTAGGGTCCGCAGGCGAACACCGGGACGCTTGGCACCTGCGGGTCGATCCGCTGCGGTGCCACCGTGAGTTCGAGGGCGCAGTCCGCACAGAGCGCGGCACCGGCCAAGCCGCCAGCCCGGCTGGCCCGTTCCGCGACCCGGCCGCAGCACATGCAGTCGTTGCGCAGCAGCAGGTCCGCCGCCGTCTCGACCCAAGCCCCAGCTGACACCTAGCCCCCTTATTTCCCCATACTCCCCTTGTTTTACCCCGGGATCACACCGGGAGCCCCGGGATCGAACATTTTCTTGCGGGACGTGCTCGGCGACACTCCCGCAATCGCGCAACGCTAGTGGGCGACCACCGGGATCGCCCGCTGCCCCACCAGCCCCGGCACCTCGCGCCAGTACTTCGGGTCGGAATCATCGCGGTTCAGCATCACCAGCGCCCGCCCGTCCGTGGCGTAGATCGCCTGTGCCGTGGACGCCACCGCCACCACCGGGGCAGCGATGTTACGCGCGGACTCCTGCCGGGCCATCGACCCGTCCACCGCCAGGTGCCATACGGGGGCGTCGTTGGCGCGGGTGCCCACCAGCAGGGTGCCGTCGTGTTGCCAGCCCACGGAGACGGCCGTGTCCCCCATCTGATAGCCGATCTCCTCCAGCTTGCCCAGGCGCACCCCGCCGCGCTCCCGGTCGTGCAGGACCGCGACGTACACCTTGCCGTCGATCAGCAGGGCGGCGCGCACGCCGTCGCGGGAGATCCGGAACATGCTGATCCGCGCGTCCGGCCCCAGGCGCTCCACCGATTCGGCATCCACCGGCTCTTCCACGAGGTTGCCGGTACGGCTCGAGCGCACGAAGCGCTTGATTTCCTGCCCGTCGGCCACCGTATACAGGGCGTGGGCGTCGCCACTCCACGTCGGGCGGGTCAGGGACTTGGATTCCAACAGCTCCTGCGGCGCTCCTTCCGACTTGCCGACCAGCAGGCGACGTGGCCTTTCGCCCATTCCCGCGACGGCGGCGAACATGTTCTCCTGGGCGGAGACCGCCAAGGAATCGATGTAGTTCGACGCCAACCAGCCGCCCATCGCCACGGCATCGGCATCGGACTCGCTGAGTTCACGCACCTGGCCACCGGAGACCGCGCGCAGCGTCCCCGCAGCGCTGGCTCGTGGGTCGAACTCGGAGACGTCATTGACCCGCCAGGTCTCCCCGACCTCCTCGGAGAGCAGGGTGCCGTCCGCGATCAGCCGGTACGGGCCGCGCACGTCCGAACCCGCCAACGTCCACACCACCTGGGCTCCCAGCAGCCGGCGAGCCTCCGGATTCAGCCCGGTGAGGCCGGTGAACTCTACCTCAAACTCGCCCTCCCCGGTCCGCTGGGTTCGCACCGTCGCCATCGGCGGGATCAGCGAGTTCACCGCATCGCCCAGCAGCGGGTTCGGGCCATTGTTCAGCAGAGAGACCATCGAGGCCCCGATGGACTGCTGGCGGGTGTACATCCAGCGCCGGTCGGGTACGAGCATCGAACCACGCGGGTTCACGAAGTACAGGTCCCGGGCCTCGTAGGCAGAGAAGAAGTCCGCGCGGTCCAGCACCACCGCATCGCGCAGGTTGGAAATCCGCCACTGGCCCCGCTCCTGCACCATCTCGTAGGTGGTTTCATAGCCCGTGAACTCCGGGGTGAACACCCCGCCCGGGGAGAGCGTGCCCAGCACGTTGCCGCGCACCCGGTAGGTGATCTTGCCGTCACTCACCGCGCCATCAGAGTTGATGAACACGCGATCCAGCACCTTCGTTTTACGCTCCGGGTGCCACTGATCCGCCCGCTCGGTGGTGAGGAACTTCCGGGCCGCTGCGTAGTCGCTGACCGGGTGGGCACTCGCCGCGAAGAAGTCGCGCAGCAGCAGGTCCGAGGGCTGGTTGTCCTTCGGTTCGACGACGTCCTCCACGTCCGGCATTGGCGAGTAGGAACTGATCACCTCCGGTGCGGAATCGCCTGGCAAGGTGGTGCATCCGGTGGCCACGAGGGTGCCGCAGGCCACCAGCGTGGTGCCGATCAGTTTGAGCTTCCTCACGAGTCCTCCCCTTCCGTCCGCGGGCCCTCTTCGCTGCTGATAGCGCCCGGCGCGGGGTCCGCCGCGTGGTCGTCACGGTGTTCCGCCGCGTTGTCGACTGGCTGAACCTCATTCTCCGCATTGGCCGGGGCTCCAGCTGCCCCTATTCCCTCGGACTGGCGCTCATCGCCCTGAATCTGGGCGTCCTGGGGCTCGGCATCCTGGACGCCATCGGTCTGGACGTCCTCGGTATCGTGCTCGACCACCGCTGCGACGGCCAGCGGCAGCGGCGAGATCCCGGCCTTCATGCCGGCCTTGCGCGGCACCGTCAGCCGGAAGCAGGAGCCCACCCCGGGCTCGCCGATGGCGTCCAGCACACCGCCGTGCAGCTTGGCGTCCTCCCTGGCGATCGCCAGGCCAAGGCCCGTGCCGCCGGTCCGGCGCTCGCGGGATGGGTCCGAGCGCCAGAAGCGGTTGAACACCATCTCCTCCTCGCCCGGGTTCAGGCCCACCCCGTGGTCCGTGACGGTGATCGCCACGTTGCGTTCCGTGGCCGCCAAGGCAACCTCCACCGGGTGCCCCTCAGAGTGGTCCACCGCGTTGGCCAACAGGTTGCGCAGGATGCGCTCCACGCGGCGGGAGTCCACCTCCGCGGTGACTGGCTCCTCCGGTAGATCCAGGTGGAACTCCACGCCCAGGTCCTCGGCAAGGCCACGGACCTGCGCCAGCGCAGAGTGGACCACGCCACGCATATCGATCTTCTCCGCCGAGAGATTCGCCTGGCCCGCGTCGTGGCGCGAAATTTCCAGCAGGTCGCCCAGCAGCATCTCGAAACGATCGAGCTCTTTGTCCATCAGCTCCGCTGCACGCGCGGTCAACGGGTCGAGGTTCTCCGCATTGTCCTTAATAAGATCCGCCGCCATGCGCACGGTCGTCAGCGGGGTGCGCAGCTCGTGGGAAACATCCGAGGTGAACTGGCGCTGCAGGGAACCAAACTCCTCCAGGTTGCGGATCTGCGCAGACAGCGACTCAGCCATCTCGTTGAAGGAAATAGACAGGCGCGCGACCTCGTCTTGGCCATCCACGACCATGCGCTCGCGCAAGTGACCGGCCGCGAAACGCTCCGCGATTCGAGATGCGGAACGCACCGGGACGGTGAGTTGCTGGGCGAATACCCACGCGATGACCACCAGGAGAACCAGCAGCACGATCGCGCCCGCCAGCAGCAGACCGCGCATCAGGTTCAAGGTGTTTTCCTCCGCGTCCAGCGGCATCACCAAGTAGAGCTCGATGCCAGACACATCGCTGGCCACGGGCGTACCAATGACCAGGGCCTTGAAGGTCTGCGTGCCCTCCGTCATCGTCGTGTACTGGTAGGAGACCTGCCCCTGCTGCACGAAATTGCGCAGCTTCGGCGGGATCACCGCTTCCTGCGGCACCCGGACCTCGTCGCCAGCGGAAGAGCTCGCCATCAGCACCGGCTCGTAGACTGCGGAATTGGCCTTCGCGGTGGAGCCGGAGTCCGCCAGCACCGCTCTGGCTGCACTGAGCCGCACGGGCAGCGGGTTCGAGGTATCCGTGGCGGCGATCTGCTCCTCCACGGTCGCGCGTGCCCGGTGCATCTCCTCGGTGGCCGAGGAGTACTTCGCGTTCAACAGCTGCTGGTTCAAGAAGCTGATGAGCACGAAGCCCAGCGCCAAGATGACCAGCACCGAGGAGAGGAATACTGAGCCGATCACGCGCACCTGGATCGAGGTGCGCCACTTGAACAGCAGGCGGTACCACAAGCTTTTCGCCGTGGCGGCAGGGTGATGCAGCGCGGAGCGCCACGTGGGCCTTTCCGGCCCCGATGCCGGCGCGACCTCAAGCTCCGGGGAAGGTCCTGCCGCACCGGCCCCTGCCGCAACAGCCCCATCTGCGGGTTGCGTGCCCTCCTCAGCGGACACTGCCGGAGAGGCACTCTCCCCCGGCTGAGCTCCGCGGTCCACGCCCGCGGTCAGCGCCGAGCCAACCCCGTCCGCGCGCACTGGCGTGCCGGCCGAGCGGCGCGACTCGGTATCAGTCAGCGCATCGGGCTCGGCCGGGTCATTCGGCGGGACGGGGTTGGGCATGAGCTACTCGCCCGACTTGTAGCCGATACCGCGGACGGTCAGCACCACCTGCGGGTCGTCTGGGTCGCGCTCCACCTTGGAGCGCAGGCGCTGGACGTGCACGTTCACCAGGCGAGTATCGCCGGACTTTCGGTAGCCCCAGACCTTCTCCAGCAGCTCTTCGCGGCTGAACACCTGACCCGGCCGGGAGGCCAGGGTGGTCAGCAGGTCGAACTCGATGGGGGTCAGGTTGATGACCTCCCCGCCCCGGGTGACCTCGTGGCCAGCCGTGTCGATCTCCACCTCTCCCACGCGAATCGTGGTGGACTCAGTGGCCTCCTCCGGGCTACGGCGCAGGCGAGCGCGCACGCGGGCGATGAGCTCCTTCGGCTTGAAGGGCTTGGTGATGTAATCATCCGCACCGGACTCCAGGCCGAGCACAACGTCCACCGTGTCCGTGCGGGCGGTGAGCATCACGATCGGCACCGTGGAGAACTCGCGCACCGTGCGGCAGACGTCGATCCCGCTCATTCCGGGCAGCATGACGTCCAGCAGGATCAGGTCGGGATCGTGCTCCCGGGCTGCGGTGACGGCGTCGCTGCCGTCGCCAACCACGACCGTGTCGAAACCTTCGTTCTGCAGCACGATGGTGAGCATCTCCGAGATCGCCGGGTCGTCGTCGACCACCAGAATCTTGGCTGTCATGAGCGCAGTGCTTCCTTCACTTTTCTTGAGTTTAAAGTCTTTAGTTCTTTGTACTATGCCGGGCGAACACGCCCGCCGGGTTTAGGAGTCCAGCTCCCGGTACCCGGCCTCAATCCGGTCGGCGAGCTGGCTGGCCCGCTCGGCCACGCCCCCGGCCTCCGAGGCCACGACCTGCCACGGGGCCAGCCACTCGGCGGCGGCCAGGCTGCGGTAGGCCTCGAGGGTGCGCTGCTGCAGCCCGCCGTCGGACTCATAAGCATCGCGGGTGCGGGCGGCGTCCTGCTGCTCCCGGGACTTCGCCCGCTCCCCGGCAACCTCCGCGCTGGCGTCCACCAGCACCTGCAGATCCGGCACCGGAGAACCCAGATCATCGATCTCCAGGCTGCGAACCCACTCAACCACCGGGCGCTCGGCGGGCTCCACAGGCTCCTCGCCCTCGGCCACCTCGCCAGCCAACCGGGCCGCGGAGTACGCCGCATTGGAAGCCACGAAGCGATCCATCAGCACGATGTAACCATCGGCATCCAGGTCCTCGAGCTGCTCGGCGACCTCCGCGCGGTCCAGCGCGAAGAGGGTGGCCATGCCGTGGACCGAGTCGATGAGGTCCCCCATCTTCCCGGTCAGTGCCCGCCGCGCGAGCTGGGCGTGCACGGAGTCCTCGTAGCGGGGGAAGCTCACCCGCGCGACGGGCAGCTCCCGGGCCAGCAGCTCGGCCTCCAGCGCAGTGACCAGGGTGTTCTTCCCGGCACCGTCGATGCCCTCAAAAGCGATGATCATGGGTTCTTCTCGGTCTCTACTTTCTTACCGTTCCCCGCCCTAGCAACGGGCGGGGACGTGCCTTTAGTAGCGGTAGTGCTCCGGCTTGAACGGGCCTTCGACGTCCACGCCGATGTACTCCGCCTGTTCCTTGGTCAGCTTCGTGAGCTTGCCGCCGAGCGCCTCGACGTGGATGCGGGCGACCTTCTCGTCCAGGATCTTCGGCAGGCGGTAGACCTCGTTGCTGTACTGATCGGTGTTCTTGAACAGCTCGATCTGGGCGATGGTCTGGTCCGCGAAGGAGGTGGACATGACGAAGGACGGGTGGCCGGTGGCGTTACCCAGGTTCAGCAGGCGCCCCTCGGAGAGGACGATGATGCTGATCTGCTCACCCTCGGCGTTGGGGAAGCTGAACTCGTCGACCTGCGGCTTGATGTTCACGCGGGTGACGTCGTCGCGGTGCAGAAGGCTGGCCATGTCGATCTCGTTGTCGAAGTGGCCGATGTTGCCCAGGACGGCGTGGTCCTTCATCTTCTGCATCTGCTCGAAGGTGATGATGCCCAGGTTGCCCGTCGCGGTGATGACGATGTCCGCCGCACCGATGGCATCGTCGACGGTGACGACGGGGAAGCCGTCCATCAGCGCCTGCAGCGCGTTGATCGGGTCTGCCTCGGTGACGACGACGCGCGCGCCCTGACCAGCGAAGGCCTCGGCGCAGCCCTTGCCGACGTCGCCATAACCGCAGACCAGGACGGACTTGCCACCGACGAGCATGTCGGTGGCGCGGTTGATGCCGTCCAGGAGGCTGTGGCGGGTGCCGTACTTGTTATCGAACTTGGACTTGGTGACCGCGTCGTTGACGTTCATCGCCGGGAACGGGAGGGTGCCCTGCTCGGCGAAGTGGTACAGGCGGTGCACGCCGGTGGTGGTCTCCTCGGTGACGCCCTTGATTTGCTCGGCGTTGTTGCTCCAGAAGGTGTTATCGCGCTGGAAAACGCGGTTCAGCATGCCCAGGAACTCGCCGTATTCATCGGAGTCACCCTCACCCGGCTCCGGCACCAGGCCGGCCTGCTCGAACTCCTTGCCCTTGATGACGGCCATCGTGGCGTCGCCGCCGTCGTCCAGGATCATGTTCGGGTAAACGGCCTCACCGTTGGCGTCGGTGCCCCAGGTGAAGATCTGCTCGAGGCACCACCAGTACTCGGCCAGGGACTCGCCCTTCCAGGCGAAGACGGGCACGCCCGCAGGCTGCTCCGGGGTGCCGTCACCCACGACGATGGCAGCTGCGGCCTCGTCCTGC
>DWUR01000049.1 GCA_019120635.1 Candidatus Corynebacterium intestinavium
TCCCGGACAACAAGCCGCGGCACCTGCTGGGCATCTCCGAACCGGATGACCTCTTCACCGCCATCGCTGCTGGTGCGGACACCTTCGACTGCGTGGCACCCACCCGGCTGGGCCGCCGCGGCGGGGTGTACACGCTCGATGGGCGGATGAACCTCTCCAACGCCCGCTTCCGCCGGGACTTCACCCCCGTGGACGCCGAGGTGGGGGGCTATGTGTGTGAGAACTACACCCGCGCCTACATTCACCACCTGCTGCGCGCGAAGGAGTACCTCGCGGGCACGCTGTGCACGCTGCATAACCTGCATTTCATGATCAAGCTGGTGGACAACATCCGAGAGGCGATGCTGGAAGGCCGCTTCGAGGAGTACCGGGCGGAGTTCATGGGCCGCTACTACGGGCCGGGCTGGGAGCAGCGCCTTGGCTAAGGACGCTGGGGTTAGCAGCCAGGGGGCTGATCTAAGACGGCGGGGCGCCGGTTCAATACAGCAAGGCGCTGGGCGTTATGCGCCGAGCCCCTCCGGCGACCTGCATCTGGGCAACCTGCGCACCGCGGTGCTTGCGTGGCTTTTCGCCCGCCACAGTGGCCGGACCTTCCACCTGCGCGTCGACGACATCGACGCCCAGCGCTCCTCAGAGGAATCCGCCCGCCGGCAGCTCGCGGACCTCGCAGCACTTGGAATCACCCACGACGAGCCGATCGTCCACGAACGCGACTGCCTCGACCACTACGCGGCTGCCCTGCAGAAGCTCGCTGACCAGGGGCGAGTCTACGAGTGCTACTGCTCCCGCAAGGACATCCAGGAAGCCTCCCGCGCCCCACATGCCGCCCCAGGGGGCTACCCCGGGACCTGCCGGAACCTCAGCGAGGAGGAACGAGCCACGCGCCGGGCGGAGCTCGCCGAGGCGGGCCGTAGTCCAGCGTTGCGGTTGCGCGTCGGTGACCTTTCTTCCTTCGACGCTACCCCGGCCAGCCTGGTCACCACCCACACGATCACCGAAGGCTTCGCGGCCGGGGAGGCGCTGGGCGGCGACGTCCTGAAAAAAGGGACCTTTACCGGCGAGGTGGACGACATGGTGCTGCGGCGCGGCGGGAACACCGCGCAGCTGGACGGCAGCGAATATGCGTACAACCTGGCCGTCGTGGTGGACGATGCACTCGCGGGGGTAGACCAGGTGGTTCGCGGGGATGACCTGCTGAGCTCCGCGCCCCGGCAGGCGTACCTGGCCGGGCTGCTGGGGCTGCCGGAGGTGGAATACCTGCACGTGCCGTTGGTGCTCGGGCCGGAGGGCAAGCGCCTGGCGAAGCGCGACGGGGCGGTGACGATGCGCGAGCTCGGGGTGGAGGATGCCCTGGCGTGGATCGGGGAGTCACTCGGGGGTGCCGTGGCTGAACCTGAGAGTGTGCGTGATGCCCTGGCGCAGGGGAAAGCACCCGCGGAGATCCTCGAAGGTTGGGCGGAAAGCTTCCGCCCGGAGCTGCTCTCCCGCGAGCCGGTGACGTATCTGGGCTAGCGGACCTCGCGGGGCTTGAAGCGGGCGTCCACGACCGCGCCGCGCGCCTTGGCTGCCGCCTTCTGCGCGATCTTGGTGTTCTTGGCCACCAGCAGGCGGGCCTGGCGGGCGCGCTCCATGAAGAAGGTGCGGCGCGGGCCGGCGGTCCAGGTCTCGTCGATGATGCGCTTGGCGTAGGCCACCGAATCTGGGGAACGGGTGGCGACTTCCTCGGCGAGTGCGCGGGCGGCCTCCGCCGGGTCCTCCGCAACCTCGGAGGCGAGCCCCAGCTCGACGGCGCGGGTGCCGTCGAAAACCTCGCCGGTCATGGTCAGGCGCTTAGCGGTATCGATGGGCAGCAACTGCTTGAGGGAGAAGATCCCCGACATGTCCGGGATCAGGCCCCATTTGGCCTCCAGGACGGACCACTGGGCGTCCGCGGTGGTGAAGCGGTAATCCGCGGCCGCGACGAGCTGCACCCCGCCGCCGAAGCAGAAGCCCTCGACTGCCGCGATGACGGGCACGGGCAGGCGTCGGAAAGCCCAGCACGCCTCCTGGAAGGTATTGGTGCCGCGCCACGGGCGGGGAGCGAAGGCCCTGGCGATGCCTGCTGGGGTCTTCAGCGCGGAGCCGAAGTCCAGGCCCGCGGTGAAGTTATGGTCCTCACCTGCGAGGATGACGGCCCGGATCGTGCGGTCGCGCCGGATCTTGTGCGCGGTGGCGACCAGGTCGTCGAGAACGGAGAGGGTGAGGGAGTTCAACTTGCCGGGACGGCGAAGAGTGACGTAGGCGATGCCGTCCTTGACGTCCAGCTTGACCTCGCCGTGGCGGGAGGCGGGGTCGTCGTTGTGGGTGCTGTTCGGTGCGGCGGCGGTGGAGTGTTCAGTGCGGGCTGTCATGGGATCACGCTAACCCACGGATGCCGTGCTGCGCGGGGGATTGCGGAAGCTGGGTGGCGAGGGATCGGGAGGTGCTCTTCATCACGCGATCGCGGGTACGGCCGGGAGAGCTTTTGGCGGTAAAATTGATCTATGAGTTCAATCATCAACCTCGTGCTCGGAACGCTGATGGTGTAAGTCGGTTTCGGGCCACTTCCCCTTGGTCTGCAGCTGTTCGCAACCTGGCTTGTTCAACGCCGTGAGCGGAAGGACGGGCGGGGCGCGACGGCGAGTGGTGACTGGTGGAAGCAGCTCGACACGGTGCGCGCCGGGGTGTTGGCGTTCTTTGCCGGGCTCGTGGTCTGGGTTCTCTTCCTCAGCTGGACCCCTGATCAGCTGGGCCTGCCGATGGGTGGCTCCTATGTCGATTGGCAAGTGGTTGCGTGCGGTGCCGGGGCGGTGTGTGCGGTGGTGGTGCTTTCGCTGCGAACCCGCTGGCTTTTCGCTGGCGCGCTGGGCGTTGTGCTGGGTTTCACCGCGGGTTTCGCGCTCGCATGGTCTTTTTGGGCTGCCGCTGATGATTCCTCGGGGCTGTGGGCCGCGGGCTTGGTTTTCCTGCTCGTTGGTTGCCTGGTCGGGCTGAACATCGTGGGCCTAATTGTGGCCTTCGTGCGCGCGACGGGCGTGGGAGCAGCAGCGCCTCGGGTGATGGCCGGCAGTTAGCGGCGAAGTTTTGGGCAAAATAAAAGGACCCCGCGCACCCGTGAGAGCTCGTTGACCCTTGCTGCATTCCTGCCCTGGGGGAGTTCACAAGATGCACGCCACGCGGAATCCGCCTAAAGCATAACGCATCGCCACGGCCCTGGCCAACGCTCGATCTTGCGGGCCAATCTTTCGGGCGCTGGCTTGCGGGGCGTGGGGTTGATTCCAGTGGGGGTTGGAGCCCGGCCTCACGGCGGTTCCGGGGTCGGCTGTGCGCTTAGCTTCACGGGGCCAGAAATGCTCCGAGCGCTGGGGATTTTGTGTGCTTGGTGGCCCTGGGTATAGTAGTCAGCGGAGGATTCGACTAGCGGCCTATGTCACACGCCTGGAACGCGTGCGGGGCTCACGCCCCTCGAGGGTTCAAATCCCTCATCCTCCGCTGTTGGGAAACCCCAGGTAGTTCGCTACCTGGGGATTCTTTTTGTTGACGCGGAGCGCTTCGGATGCCTTCTGCTGAGGGGCGCTCGCCTGTGCGGAACAAGCCCGTGTCTGGGGCGCTTGTTAGAATCAAAAAGGGTATTTGCCACAGAATTCTTTGAGCCCCATACGCAGGAGGCATCAGCACCGTGCAGCTCGCAAACATTGACCGTGACCAGCTTCTTTCCCTCAAGCCAGAGGTCGAGAAGAAGTATGCAGATCTCAAGGCCCAGAGCCTGAAGTTGGATCTCACCCGCGGTAAGCCGTCCACGGAACAGCTGGACTTCGCGGTGGATCTGCTCAGCCTCCCGGGCAAGGACTTCATCGCCGCTGATGGCACCGATACCCGCAATTACGGTGGGCTGACCGGCATCGCGGATATCCGCAACATCTGGTCGGAGATCATCGGCGTGGCTCCGGAGAACATCGTCTGTGGCGATGCTTCCTCCCTGAACATGGCCTTCGATCTCGTCACCTGGGCATACACCTTCGGCACCAACGACTCCGCCAAGCCGTGGGCAGCTGAGGCTGCGGAGGCAGCGGAGAAGGGCGAGAAGCTCAAGTGGATCTGCCCGGTCCCGGGCTACGACCGCCACCACACGATCACCGAGCACTTCGGTTTCGAGATGGTCACCGTGGACCTCCTCGAGGACGGCCCGGACCTGGACCAGGTCCGCGAGCTGGTGAAGGACCCGCTGGTCAAGGGCATGTGGGCCGTCCCGATGTTCTCCAACCCGACGGGCACCCTGTACTCCGAGGACGTCTGCCGCGAGCTGGCGTCCCTGGAGGCCGCGGCACCGGACTTCCGCATCGTGTGGGACAACGCTTACGTCGTCCACACCCTGACGGACGAGTTCCCGCCGGTGTACGACGTCCTCGGCTTCGCCGCCGAGGCGGGCAACCCGAACCGTTTCTGGTGCATGTCCTCCACCTCCAAGATCACGCAGGCGGGTTCCGGCGTGGCCTTCTTCGCCTCCTCCGAGGAGAACCTGGAGTGGTGGAAGCGCCACGCGATCGTCCGCGGCATCGGGCCGAACAAGGTCAACCAGCTGGCCCACGCGCAGTTCCTCGGCGATGCCGAGGGTGTGCGCGCGCTGATGCGGAAGCACGCGGGCTCCCTGGCCCCGAAGTTCCGCGCGGTCGTCGAGATCCTCGAGGAGCGCCTCGGCGGCCTGGGGGTCGCTGAGTGGACCGACCCGGCTGGTGGCTACTTCATCAGCGTCAACGTGGTCGAAGGAACCGCTGGTCGCGTCGTTGAGCTGGCCAAGGAGGCCGGTGTTGCGCTGACCGGGGCGGGGTCGACGTTCCCGCTGAAGCAGGACCCGAAGGACCAGAACCTGCGCCTGGCACCATCGATGCCGGAGCCGGAGCAGGTGCGCCTGGCGATGGACGGCTTCGCGACCTGCGTGCTGCTCGCCGCGATCGAGGCAGTGGAGGCCGGGGCCTAAGGCCTGGCCGCGTCGGAGCTTGAAGGAGGACACATGAACCAAGAAGAAACTTTCGCCTGGGTTGAGCAGCTGCTGCCCGAGCCACTCGAGGTGGACACCTACCGGGTTGGCGAGTCCTTCCCGGAGTTCGCCGCCGCATCCGTCGCCCTCGGTGGGGACGGCACGGCCGCGCCGGAAACCGTCGCGATGAGCCTGAACGCCGGCCGCATCGAGGTTGGTCTGGAGGCAGAGCCGGGCACCGAGGTGCGCGTCGAGTTCGTCACGGTGGCTGCCGGTCACGACGATCTCGCGCCGAATCTGGTGGCCGCCGCCGCGACGATGGTCTCCCAGGATCCTGGCGTGTGGACCCCGCAGCCGGGCACGGTGATGCGCGGGCTGGGCGACCACGTGCGCGAGGGGCTTTCCGCCCGTCACGGGCTGTTGATCGTGCCCTTCCTCTGGGAGAAGGGTGTTCCGCAGGTCCACGAGATCGCTGGTGACGGCGGGGACAGGTCTAAGAAGGCCGACCAGCTCGGTGCGGATGGCCCGGTCAGCGAGAAGGGCTTCGACTACACGCACCCGGGCCGGCTGACGGTGCCGGCCCAGCTGGTCATGATCACCGACTCCGAGCTGGAGATCCTTGACCGCGCTGCCGAAGAGGGACGCAACGGCGTGGACGAGCTCCAGAACTATTTGGTCGAGCAGCAGATTAATATCAACGACCTGATGCGCTAGGCTGTGGCAGACTGCGAGCCTTGCGGCGATGGCCCGCGAATCCCGCTGGTCGTGGACGCAGGTGGCAAATATAAACCGAAGGATTGAGGACAGGAGGTACGAGGAGGCGATGATGGCGAAGAACCCGTACTCTCACGGGCACTCCAACCCCCACGGGGAGGACCCGTTCATCGGCGACCCGATGGGTGGGTTCGGCGATTTCCAAAACCCGCACAATCCCATCGCCGACGAGTACCGCGACCTCTACGACGATTTGCAGGCAGATCCCGCTGCGAACAAGCCTGGGTACCCGAACAAGCCCCAGTACAAGCCCAAGCACCAGGGGTTGCCCGGATTCCCCACGGGAATGCATAGCGCCGAGGGCAGCCATAGCGGCTACCCCGGCCACGGCAACCACGGCCTCGCCGCGTCCTCCGCGGTCCCCGGCTATCCGAACCACGGCGCCCACGGCTTTGATGCCATGCGCCCCAGCTCCCGCAACTCGATCGTCGCTGCTGTGCTGGCGGTATTCCTGGGGACGCTGGGCGTGCACAACTTCTACCTGGGTTATCAGCGCCGGGCGAAGTGGCAGCTGGGTCTCACGATTTTCGGTTGGGCCACCTCCATCCTCCTCATCGGCATCCCGATTCTCCTCGCGGTGTACATCTGGTCGATGGTCGAGTTCATCATGATCCTCCTGGGCGCCGGCCCCTACTTCGAGGACGGGGACGGCTACCCGCTGCTGTGACGCCAGCGGGAAACGTCGCGGGTAATCCTGCCGGTTGCAGGGGGCAGCGGCGTCGCCGCTACCCGCTACGCCACCGCCTGCCGCTACGTCGCGGGCGGTGCCGTCGTCATAAAAAAGGGGAGGGCGGCCCCAAAGAAGCAAGACGGCAAAGGTACTGGGAGAGAAGGATCGAATTGGCGTGTCTGCCCCGCCGGGTAACCTAGGGGCGTGGCTTTATACCGGAAGTACCGCCCGGCCTCGTTTGCCGAGGTTGTGGGGCAGGAGCATGTAACCGAGCCGCTGTCCGTCGCGCTGGACAGCGGGCGCATCAACCATGCGTACTTGTTCTCGGGCCCGCGCGGTTGCGGTAAGACCTCCTCGGCACGCATCCTCGCGCGCTCGCTGAACTGCGTGGAGGGGCCGACTTCGACGCCGTGCGGGAAGTGCGATTCCTGTATCGCGCTCGCCCCCGGTGGCCCGGGCAGTTTGGACGTCACCGAGCTGGACGCCGCCTCCCACCGCGGCGTGGACGACATGCGGGAACTGCGCGACCGGGCGTTCTACGCGCCCGCGGATTCCCGCTACCGCGTGTTCATCATCGATGAGGCGCACATGATCACCACGGAGGGCTTCAACACCCTCCTCAAGATCGTGGAGGAACCGCCGGAGCACCTCATCTTCATCTTCGCGACCACCGAGCCGGAGAAGCTGCTGGCGACGATCCGCTCGCGGACGCACAACTACCCCTTCCGGCTGCTCACCCCGCCGGACATGCGCGGCCTGCTGGAGCGCATCGTGGCCGACGAGGGCGCAGTCGTCGAGGACGCCGTGTATCCGCTGGTGGTGCGCGCGGGCGGGGGTTCGCCGCGTGATTCGCTGTCCATCCTGGATCAGCTGCTCGCTGGTGCGGGCCCGGAGGGCGTGACCTACCAGCGCGCGGTGGCGTTGCTGGGCGTGACGGATTCCTCGCTGCTGGATCGTTCCGCGGAGGCGCTGGCTGCCCAGGATCAGGCGGGTTTGTTCGCGGTTGTCGACGACGTCATCAACGCCGGTTACGACCCGCGCCGATTCGCGATGGACCTGTTGGATCGCTTCCGTGACCTGCTGGTTGTCCAGGCGGTGCCGGATGCTTTCGAGCGCGGGCTGGTGGATGTTCCGGAGCAGGAGCAGGACGCGCTGCGGCAGCAGGCCGAGGCACTGGGGCCTGCGACGCTGACGCGGTGCGCTGCGGTGGTCAACGATGGTCTCGCACAGATGCGTGGGGCGACGTCGCCGCGGTTGCTGTTGGAGATTTTGTGCGCGCGGATGGCGCTTCCGGCTGCGGGTATGACGGTGGAGGCGCTCGCGCAGCGTGTTGAGGCGCTGGAGCAAGGCACGGGGGTGCGCGCTGCCGGGCCGATGGGCTCCAGCGGTGGGCTGGCGAGCCCGGCCGTGGGTGCTGGGGCGACCCCGACTGGGGATGCGTCGGGCCTGTCGAGCGGTAAGCGTTATGAGAGGCCGCGGCGCCGGAAGGCGTCGGAGCAGGCTGCAGCGGCAGAGTCGGGTGCTGTGGAGTCGCAGAACGTGGCGTCGCAGCAGCCAGAGCAGTCAGGGAATGATGCCTCGCAGGCTGGCCAGTCTGCGCAGACCGGTCAGCCTGGCCAGCAGGCAGCGACCCAGAACGATGCCCAGGAGGCGGCACCTCAGCCGGAGAAGCCGGCCGTGCAGGAGGCCGCGGAGGCAGCTGGCGCCCAGCAGCCTGCGAATAACGCGCAGGCGGAGCAGGGTGCTGCACCAGCGGCGCAGGAGAGTAGTCCTGCCGGTGCCCCTGACGAGGACCCGGCGATCGCCCAGGCCCGCGAGGCTCGGGAGATCATGGACCGCCGCCGCGCCGCCGCCCGTGCGAACGCGGGCCAGGCACCGCAGCAAACGGCTGCAGGTCAGGGCCAGGGCGCTGGCTCCGTGTCCCAGTCGCAGTCGCAGGCCGGCCCTGCGACTAGCGGTGAAGAGCCTTCTGGTCAGCAACCCCAGGCTGGGAATGCCCAGGCCGAGAACATTGAACAGCCTTCTGAGCAGCCAGCTGGTGAGCCTGCCGCAGCGCCTGCGGAGTCGCCCGAGGAGGCAGCACAACCTACCGACGCTGCTGCCAACACCGCGGCTGCGCCATCCGGCGATGCCGCTCAGGTCGACGAGCAGGGCTGGCAGAAGATCCTGGATAAGGTGCGCGAGCACGACTTGAGCGCCTGGATCGCAGGCCGCGACGCCATCCTGGCCGCGGAGCAACCAACCGCAGGTCAGATCGTGGTGGAGCACGCCACGGGCGCGCTCGCGAAGTTCGTCAACAGCGACCGCAATGCCCCGATTTATAGCAAGGCGGCCGAGGAAGTCCTCGGCACTGCGCACACGGTGGTCGCCACCGTTGGCGGGAATAACCCGGGAAAAGCCCAGGCCGGCTCAGCTGAGGAGGCCCCGGCTGAGTTGGCACAGCCAACCAGCCCGACCAGCGGGAACGCGGCGAGCCCTGCGGCGCAAAGCCGGGTAGACGCTAGCCAGCCGACGGTAAGCCAGGCAGAGCCCAGCCACCCGACGACTGACCACGCTGAGGCACACCAGGGGCCGGCAGCTTCGCCAGCACAGACCGGTGTGAGCGACGCCGGTCAGGACGCGCCGGGCGAGGAGGCCGGTGCAGGTCAGGCTGCCCCGAAGCAGGCTGCCCAGACCGCCCAAACCTCCCAGCCGAGCGCGGGCAGCAGCGCCCTCGAGCGCGCCCGCCGCATGGCTGAGGCCAGCGCCGCACAGGCAGCAACCCCCACCCCATCTCCCTCGGACCCAAGCCACACCGAAGAGCCCAAGCCCCAGAGCGGCTGGCGCGCCCGCGCCGCGAAATACGCCGCCAGCAGGGAATACAAGCTCGCCAACGGCTTCAACGGCGTGCCCCTCCCGGACGAACCGCCGGAGGACCCCTGGGACTCCGGCCCCGGCGGCTACCCCAACGGGCCCGCACCAGGTGCAGGCAACGCGGGCCCCGGGCCGGCCGGCGGCGCCCCGCAGGGCGACCAGCCGGGCGGCCCACACCCCGCCGGGCAGCCCAACAACGGTGGGGCTTTCGGCGGCCAAGGGGTTGACGTCCCAAATCAAAGGACCCAACCCGCCGACCCAGAGGAAGCCCTCCGTAGGCAGCAAGACGAAATCATGGACGATCTTGCCACCGGGGAGGCCGGGAAGCGCGAAACGCGGCCCGCCCTGGAGATCGCGGGTGAGCTCATCGAGAACATCCTCGGTGGCGAGCGCACGCGCTAGGAAAACGCACAGGAAAATACACAGTGAACTGCCACCGACAACGCCCAGCCGAATGGGTAAAGTGGCAGCCGAAGAAGAACAAAACCCTAGAAACCGAGAAGCGAAGGAACAAGGAAAATGTCTCAGCCAAACATGAACGACATCATGGCCCAGGCCCAGCGCATGCAGAAGCAGCTGCAGGAGGCGCAGGCGGAAATCGTCGCGTCCTCTATCGTTGGTGAGGCCGGCAACGGCAAGGTCACCCTCGTGCTCTCCGGTGGCGGCGAGGTCCAGGACCTGAAGATCGACCCGGAGGTCGTGGACCCGGAGGACGTCGAAACCCTCCAGGACCTCATCATCGGCGCTTTCCAGGACGCCAACCAGAAGCTGCAGGACCTCGCCCAGGAGAAGATGGGCCCGCTGGCTGACCTTGGTGGCGGCGGACTGCCTTTCTAACACTCCGACCCCGCGCGGCCCTTGGGGGCGGGTGCGCGTGGGGCACGCATTACGGCTAAGCGCCACTGAAGAAACGGGGAAAGTTCACTTTGTTTGAAGGTCCGCTTCAGGACGTCATCGACGAGTTCGCCAGCCTCCCAGGCATCGGGCCGAAAAGCGCGCAGCGCATCGCCCTCCACCTGCTGGAAACCGCGACCGGCGAGGACATCGAACGTTTCCAAGCCGCGCTGGGGAATCTGCACTCCGGCGTGGCGTTTTGCCGTATCTGCCACAACATCTCCCAGGAAGACGTCTGCCGCATCTGCGCGGATTCCTCCAGGGACGCCAGCCTGGTGTGCGTGGTTGAGGAGCCGAAGGATATCCAGGTCATCGAGCGCACCGGTGAGTACCGGGGCAGGTACCACGTGCTCGGCGGAGCGCTGGACCCGCTGAATGGTGTGGGACCGGGGGAGCTGAACGTGACCGCGCTGGTGCAGCGGATCGGTGGCGTGCTGCCGGATGTGGCGGTGAGCGCACCGCACGCCTCGCCCGGTGGGCCGGTGCAAGGGTCGCTGATGGATAGCGGCGCTGGTGCTGGTGGTGACGGCTCTGGCGCGGGCTCGAACAGTGACGGCGTGGGTGCGGGCGCCGCTGGTGGGGCCGGCGGTGAGAGCGCTGCCGACGACGTCGAGTACCGCGAAGCCCCCGAGATCACCGAGGTCATCATCGCCACCGACCCGAACACAGAGGGCGAGGCCACGGCCTCCTACCTGGGGCGGCTGCTGAAGGAATTCCCGGGGCTGACGGTCTCGCGCCTGGCCAGCGGGATTCCCATGGGTGGGGACTTGGAGTTTGTGGACGAGCTCACGCTCTCCCGCGCGTTCGCGGGCCGCACCCAGCTGAAGCTCTAGGCCACCCGGCACACCCGCTCTGCTCCACCGGCCCACCCTGCACGCTGCGCCCTAGCCCACCCGGCCCGCCCTTATTACTGCGCCCCTATTCCGTTTTGCAGAGTTTGATGTCGCTTTTGCCCCAATTTCCGGCATCGAACTCTGCAAAACGCGCGGAAAAAGGGCGGGGCTCAGGGGACGCGAACAGCACACGGGAAAAAAAGGGGCACTCTAACCCAGCGCACGTGCCGAAAAGGCATTTAGCCCAGCTCCTCGGCGATCGCCCCAGCCACTTCGCGCGCGAAAGGCTGCACACCCATGATCGTGCCGGAACCGGGTCCCGTCGTCTCCCCGAGACCCACCAGGTAAAACCCGGATACGGCGGAGTGCAACCGCCCCGAATCCGTCGTCCGCACCAGCTCGCGGAACGGCCGCACCGCAGGACGGAACCCCGTGCACCACACGAGCTCATCGAAGCCCGCCTCCGTCAGCTCATCCAGCGATTCGAACATCGGTGTCGCCCGAAGTGCACCCGAGTCCCGGGCCTCCAGCACCTTCGGCAGCATCACGATTTCCCCGAGATTGCGATCGCCACCGGGGTCGTCCTCACCTGCAAGAACGGCCTGCGCGCGGGCACGATTCCGCTGGAACAGGACGCGCCCGTCGACGTCATCAGGCATCCACCGTGGCTCGTGGCGGGTGAACCACGTGACCTCCGCGACGTCCGTAAGCTCCGCCGCGATCTGCGCCCCCGAGTTCGCTGCGCCGACCACCGCGACCTTCTTGCCGCGGAACTCTTCCGGCCCCGGGTACGTCGCGGAATGCCGCTGCCGCCCGCGGAAGGTGCCGGGCAGGAAGGGGACGAATGGCGCCGACCACGTCCCCGTCGCCGCGACGACGGTGCGCGCCCGGAACTCGCCCTCGCTGGTGTCGAGGACGAAGCCGTCCGCGGTGTCTGCGTTTACTTTCAGGACGTCAACAGGGCGCCGAATGTCGAAGCCATAACGTTGCTCGTATGCGGTGAAATAGTCGATGACGTGCTGGGCGTCCGGGAAGTCCCCGGGCCCGTGGTAGCTCGGCATGGGCATGCCCGACATGTTGGAGAAACCCGGGGTGGAGAACAGCGTCATGGAGGGCCATACGTGCCGCCACGCTGCGCCGGGGCCGGGCTGGTTGTCCAGGATCACGGGGGTGATTCCGCGTCTTTGCAGGTAGAACGCGGTGGAGAGCCCGGCCTGGCCGGCGCCGATGATGATGCAATCGTGGATGTGGGCGACCATGAGCACCGAATATACCGAGAGTCCGCGGGTGTTCACACGCTGGCCGCTGGGGAACGGCACTGGGCGGGTGCACGACCGCTGGCTGCGAGCCAGATGCGGTGTTGCTCCCCCATGCGCGTTTTGCAGAGTTTGATGCCGGAAATCGGTTCAAAAGCGACATCAAACTCTGCAAAACGCACACAAGGGCGGGTGGGGCGCCCGGCGAGCCAGCCACCCGCCAAAAAGTTATTAATAAAAAATAAAACGCGAAGTTACCTCGCGGCAACTCCCAAGAAATCCGCCACGGTTAATTTTCAACATGGCCTTTCAAGTGATTAGTTCAAGAGGAGTTCTCTGACAATGCAAGAAAAGAAGCCCTTCCGGGCGACGCTGCTCGCAATGGCTGCAGTAACGACCCTGACCACCACTGTTGGTACCGCCAATGCAGCCCCAGGCCTGGTCGGGTCCAGCGACTTGGGCTCCAGCGACCTCGGATCGAGCCTCCCAGGCTCCAGCGACCTGGGCTCCAGCCTCCCGGGCTCCAGCGACAGCGCCCCAGGCGGGACCGGCCTCTACGAGGGCTCCGTCGAAGCCGCAGAAAAGGACGCCGAAGACCAGTCCACCATCACCGGGCACGTCTTCGACGATGCGAACAAGAACTCCACCCACGACAAGGGCGAAAAGGGCATCGAGGGAGTCAAGGTCACCAACGGCCGCGACGTGACCACCACCGACGCCAACGGCCGCTACACCCTGCCGGTGTACGAGGACATGAACGTCTCCGTCACCCAGCCCGCCGGCTGGCAGGTGCCCGTCGACGCGGATAACTTCGCCCAGTTCAGCTACGTTCACAAGCCGGAAGGCTCCCCGAAGGACCTGAAGTTCGGCGGGCTGAAGCCGACCGGCGCCGTCCCGGAGTACGTGAACTTCCCGATGGCAAAGTCCCAGGCCACCGCCAAGAACGACCAGAACTGCGTCGTCGCCTCTGACACCCAGACCTATGACAAGGAAGAGGTCCAATACGCCCGCAAGGGTGCGCCCGCCGACCTGACCCAGCGCAATGACTACGACGGCTGCGGCATCATGCTGCTCGGTGACAACGTCGGCGACGACCTCAGCCTCAACCCCGACCTGCGCAGCCTGTACAAGGGCGCCAACGGTCCGGTCCGCGCGCTCCCGGGCAACCACGACCAGGACTACGACGTCGACTCCGATAAGGACGCCACCGACACCTACCGTGCCCAGTTCGGTGCCCCCTACTACTCCTACGAGGTCGGCAACACGCACTTCATCGCCCTCGACAACATTGAATACAAGGGCCAGAAGCCGGGCGGCGGCAACGGCGGCTACTACGAGAAGGTCGGCGAGCGGCAGCTCGAGTGGCTGAAGAACGACCTCGCGGACGTCCCGAAGGACAAGCACGTCGTCGTCTACGCTCACGCGCCGATCGTGAACTACAAGGAAGTCATCACCGACGACGCGAAGGCCCTGTACGAGGTCCTGGACGGTTACACCAATGCGGTCACCGTCGGTGGCCACACCCACACGCTGGAGCACCTGCGCGCCGGTGACAAGCGCGCGGAGTGGGCTGCCGAGGGCATCGAGTCGCTGCCGATCGAGCAGGTTGTGGCTGGTGCCGTGTCTGGCGACTGGTACTCCGGCGGGCTTACGGACAACGGTGTGCCGCACGCGTACACCCAGGACGCAGCGGAGCCGGGCGTGTACACCCTGACCTTCTCCGGTTCTGGTGATGCGGTGACCCGCGGCGGTTTCTACACCGTGCGCAACGAGGAACAGGATCATCAGCAGCTGATCGGCGTGAACAGCCCCGCATGGCGCGACTGGGCCGCGAAGGCTCAGGAGTGGCAGGATGCCGAGAAGGCCGGCCCGGAGCCGGAGGAGATCGACCCGCTGGCTGTGAACAAGGACGATCTGCGCGATGGGAAGTCCTACCTGACCAGCAGCGTTTTCGGTGGTTCCAGTGCCTCCAAGGTGGAGATGACGATCACCGGTGAGGACGGGGAGGCCCGCACCCTCGACGTTGAGCACACCCAGCCACACCAGGGCGAGGCGCTGAACGAGGGCTGGGAGTTCACCGACCCGATTTCCGCGACGCACAACCTGTCCACCAGCGGCAACGTGGCGAAGGCGAGCCCGCACCTGTGGCGCGCGGCGCTGCCGGAGGACCTGGCTGCGGGCACCTACGAGGCCGAGGTCAAGGCTGTGGATAACTTCGGGGAGACCAACACCCAGAAGGTGACCTTCACGGTCCACTAGGGGGTCGCTCGGGTGTCGGCCGGATCCAGCTGGGGAAACCCCGGCTGTGGGCGGCACCCCTTGCGTTTTGCTCCCCTCCTCCGTGTTTTGCAGAGTTTGATGCTGGAAATCGGCCCAAAAGCGGCATCAAACTCTGCAAAACGTGCATACAGCGCATACTGCGCATACGGGCGGGGCAGTGCGCGAGGGGCGCGCGGGGTGCGCGCGGGGCGGGAAGTAGGAGCGGCTAGCCCAGGCGCTCACGGCGCAGCTGTTCCACCTCGGCGGTGAGCTGTGCCGCGAACTCGCGGCCGTCGGGGCTCCCGGCACCGGCACCAGCACCAACACCTGCCCCTGTACCGGCACCCACGCCGGCACCGGCATCAGCACCCGCACGGCCCGCGCCGCCAGCCCCAGCGTCGCCAGCCGGCACGCCCTCGAACTCCGCGATGCTGCCCGCACCCAGCCCCGGCAGCTCGGCCACGGTCGTCCCGAGCGCACGCGCGAGCAGCACGTCCGCGAGGTGCGGATTCCGCGCCAGCGCCGGCCCGTGCATGTATGTCGCGATCACGGAACCCTGCACCGCGCCCTCGTAGCGTTGCTGTTCCTCGCCGTCCTTTATTACGACGTCAGCAGCCTCAACGCCGTGCGCGTCCGTGTTTCCGACCATCCCGCCGCGGGCCCGCAGGAGGCCCAGCGGGCGGGCATCGGGACCAAGAATCGTTGCACCCATGTGGTTGGCGAAGCCGGTGAGCGGCTCGGTCAGTTCGCTCAGGTCAGCCGCCAACGACTGGGCACCTGCCCCGTCGCCAGCATTCGCGCCGTCAGCGCTGGCACCCACACCAGCCCCCGCACCCCGGTAAGGCTCCGAGTGCAGCTCGCCGATCATGCGCTTGCCCAGCTGGGACGTCGTCGCATCCAGCAACCCGAGACCGTCCGCAAGCTTCCCACCAGCGTGGAAGGACTCGCCGAGCACCTGCAGGCCCGCACAAATCGCGAGCACCGGCCGCCCCGCGGCAGCAGCGCGCACCAGACCACCGTCGGCGCGCAGGTGCTCCGCGGCCAGTAGCTGGGCGACGTCCTCCCCGCCACCCAGGGTGTAGACGTCCAGCGTCTCCGGGACAGCCTCCCCGTAACGGATGGTGTGGATCTCCGCGGTGATGCCGCGCAGGCGGGCGCGCTGCCGCAGCACGAGCGCGTTGCCGTCGTCGCCGTAGGTGCCGAGCACGTCAGGCAGCACCAGGCCAATGTTGAGCTCTGCCATTATCGTGCGTCCTCCTTGGTCTCGACGGTCTCAGCGGCTTCAGTGGCCTCAGTGGCTTCGATGGTTGTCGCGCCGCGCCGCTCCAGCTCGCGCTTCAGGTCGCGGAAGGCGGTGTAGTTCGCGAGCACCTCCACGCGCCCCGGCGGGCACGCGAGCACGGCGTCGACCGTGTCCTTGATCAGGGTGTGCCGCACCCCGGCGTAGCCCAGCCGTACGGCCAGGTCGGTGCCGCGCTCACCCGCGGCGAGCACCTGCTGACCCTCGAAGTCTTCGAAGCGGACGTCCCAAATCCAGGAGAGGTCCTGACCGTCCGCGACCTGCCCATTCACGGCAATGACGACGGAGTCCACGTCGCGGTCAATCATCGACAGCGCTTCCTGCCAGCCCGCGGGGTTCTTCGCGAGCATGAGGCGCAGCGTGCGGCCCTCGAATTCGACGAGGGAGTAGCGCCCGGCGACGTCCGTGACCTCCTCCGCGGCGCGCAGCGCGTCTGTTACCGGCACGTCCATGACGACGGCTGCCGCGATCGCCTGGGCCGCATTGCCGCGGTTGGCGCGGCCGGGGAGCTGCAGGTTCATGGGCAGGGTCTGCCCGCTCGCGTTTGTCGTGGCACCCGCGCCAGCGCCGTCAGCGCCAGCGTCACCCGCGGCAGCGCCATCCCCAGCATGGCCGAGACCCTCCTTAGAGACCCACCAGGTCGGCTCGGGCCGGCGGAACTCGCGCCCATCCGGGAGCTTCTTCACCGCGTACCAGTCGTCCTCGGTGCGCACGATGTGCCCGCCGGTGCGTGGGCAGCTGGTGGAATCCCCCACGAAGCCAGCACCCGCGGAGACCCATACGACGTTCGGCGCGTCCCACGCTACGGAGGTGACCTGGACGTCGTCGCAGTTCGCGATCACCGTCATGTCCGGCCGCGCCTCCACGCAGGCCCGCAGCGCACGTTCGATCTTGTTGATCTCGCCCACGCGGTCCAGCTGGTCGCGGGTGAGGTTGAGCAGGATGAGCACGTTCGCGTCCAGCTTCTCCGCGATATTCGGGACGTGGAGCTCGTCGACCTCGAGCGCGACCACGTCCTTGTCCCTTCCTGCGAGCAGTGCGGAGATGACGCCGGCGTCCATGTTGTCGCCGCCCTCGTTGGTGGCGACGCTGTAGCGCGACTGAAGCGCGTGCGCGAGCATCCGGGTGGTGGTGGACTTGCCGTTCGTGCCGGTGACCAGCACTGTCGGGCGGCCCTGGCCGAGCTGCGCGAGGAGGTTCGGGTCGATGGCGTTGGCGATGAGCCCGCCGATCATTCCGCCCGCACCGCGGCCGGTCTTTTGGGACGCCCACGTCGCGAGGTCTGCGGCCTGGCAGGCGATGCGGCTGCGCAGGCTCATGCGGCGGGTGCCGCCGTTGCCATTCGGATTCTTAGTTTTCACGTTTGCCTACGTTAGTCTTGCTGCCTTGTCCGTTCGACCCGCGTCCGCCGCGGCCACGGCGGCGCCCACCACGCTTGCGTTTGCGTTTCGGCTGATCGGAGCTGTTTTTCCCGGTGTTCTTCGGGTTCTTGCTTTCGGAGTCCTGGCCGCCGGAGTTGTTCTTCCCGGTCTGGTTGCCGCCGCTGCCGCCAGCGTTCTGCGCGCCGTCGTTGTGACGGCCGCCCTGCGAGCCGCCACCTGAACGGCGACGTCCCCCGCGCGAGCGCTTGCGCCGGTTACCGGAGCCCGATCCCGAAGCACCGGAACCGGACCGGCCACCGCCGCGACCACCGGAGCGCTGGCCGCTACCGCCACGGCCGCCGCCCCCACTGCGCTGGCCACTGCCTCGTTGGCCGCCACGTTGACCAGCACCACGTTGACCAGCACCGCGCTGGCCACCGCCGCGGCCCGCGTCGGTGTTCCGCGTGCCTTCGGCGACGTCCTCGAGCGCGTCGAGGAACTCCTCGTCGCTGAGCAGCGGAATGTCCTTCCGGTCGGCGTGCATGGCCTTGCCACGCAGCTCGAAGTTCTGATTGCAGACCACCAGGCTGGAGGTGCGGTTCAGCTTCTCGGAGTACACCAGCCCCGCAGCCACGCCCTGCTCGATGAGCTCGTCCGGGTCGCGGGCGACGTCCGGGCTGACCACGAACTCCATGCCCGCGACGAGCTGCCAGCTGCCGCCGTCGTTATCCGGGGTGCCTGGGTTCTCGAGCGGACGCGGGGCGTTGATGGCGTCCACGCGGATGGCGCTGCGCTGCAAACCGAACTGGTCCGCGGTCAGGTCCTCGGGGTCCAGGCGGACGACGTCGCTACCGCCACGGTCTGCCTTTTCCTGCTGGGCCACGTGCAGCGCCCCGAGCAGGCGGGCGTCGGCGACCAGGAGCTCCTCTGCAGGCGTCGCGGCCCGCTGGTCGGAGGCTGCCGCGCCGAATTCCGGAAGGGCATCGGCCGGGGCGTTGTGCGGGTAGAGCTGCGCGACCGCGCGGGGACGCGGGTCGACCGCGGGCATCTCCTGGCGGCGTGTGGTGGCCAGGGTGTCGATCAGCGCCGTCGGTTCCGGAGTGGGGATGGCCTTGCTGCGGCCACGCCCGCGACCCCTGCCGGAGCGGCCTCGCCCACGGCCGCGGTTGGCGGCGCGCTGGGCCCGGCGGAATTCGTGGGTGATGAAGCCCCAGGCGAAGGGCGCGTCGTGGAGGATCACCTCGCGGCCGTCGAGGGCTGCCTTGATCTCCGCGGCGGCGGTGGCGAAGCCGATCTGCTGGGCGAGCTCGCCGGCGTCGAAGCCGTGCATGTGCCACGGGCCGGGGTCCTCGCTGGGGTTGAGGGCCTGGACGAAGTGGCCGACCTCGGCGCCGTCGGCGTCGTAGTAGACCGCGGCCAGGGCGATGAGCCGGGCCGTGGTCGGGTGAATCCCGCTGGTGGTGACGGCCACCGCGACGGTGGGGGCGTCCTCAACGCTGGGCGGGGTGGGGATGGTGTGGGCCGGGCTGGGGTGCTCGGAGGGTTCGACGGCGTTGCCGGTCGTCGCCGTGTCCGTGCCTGCGGAGTTCGCGTCTGCGCTGCCGGAGCCCGAGCGACCCGGGCCGGACTGGTCGGAACCATCCCGGCTGGGCTTGGGGTACTTGGAGCCGTCTGCGTCTGAGCGTCGGCTGCCCGGGCGGAGCGCTTCAGCGGCCTCGACGGCGGATGCGGAGGCGACGGCTGCCGCCGACGGGGAGCCGGCGCGGCGGCTGACCCTGCGGCGGGCGCGGCGACGGGGTACGGGACGGTCTCCCGAATCCGAAAACTGCTGGTTATTCATTGGGAACCATGTTAGTCCACACACCCCGCACCCACCCCGCGGGCGCGCAGCTTCGCCGCCCGTGCGAACGGCGTTACACCCGAGCCCACAGCCCATCCCGCGGGCGCGCGATCCCGGATGGCGCCCCGTGGACTCTTCCCCGTACCCACCCCACGCACGACGAAGGGCGGGGCCGGAGCGCTACCAATGCGCCCGTGCCCCGCCCCGTCCCCCCGGGAGCCTCCCTGTTAGCTATTCAGCGCGCGGTTGACCGCGGAGGTCACCGCCTTCAGGGAGGCGTAGGTAATTGAGCCCGCGATACCGGCGCCCCAGACGCGCCGCCCGTTGACCTCGGCCAGTACGTAGGCGGCGGCTTCGGCGTCGTCACCGCTGGTGCGGGCGTGCTGGTTGTACTCCTGGACCTCCACGTCCACGCCCAGGGATTCCAGGGCATCGCAGTACGCGGCGATCGGGCCGTTACCGCGGCCCTTGAGGGTCTTCGGCTCGCCGTTGAACTCGATCTGGGAGGTCACGGCGGATTCCTCGCCCTCGTTCTGGCCGCCGTCGACGGTCGTGGAGATGACGTCCACCGGGGTGGTGCGGTCCAGGTACTCGGTGGCGAAGATGTCCCACATGGCTTTCGGATTCACCTCGCCGCCCTCGGCGTCGGTGACTGCCTGGACGATGCCGGAGAACTCCACCTGCATCGGGCGCGGCAGGTCCAGGTTGTGGTCGGTCTTCATGATGTAGGCCACGCCCCCTTTGCCGGACTGGGAGTTCACGCGGATGACGGCCTCGTAGGAGCGTCCGATGTCCTTCGGGTCGATCGGCAGGTACGGCACCTCCCAGGTGACGTTGCGGACGGCCTCGGTCAGGGTCTCGGAGTCCGCGCTCGCCGGGTCGGCCAGCGTGTCCTCGGCGGCGTCGCGCTCCGCCATGGCCGCCAGGCCCTTGTTGATGGCGTCCTGGTGGGAGCCGGAGAACGCGGTGAACACCAGCTCACCGCCGTACGGGTGGCGCTCCGGGACGCGCAGCTGGTTGCAGTACTCCACGGTGCGGCGAATCTGGTCGATGTCGGAGAAGTCGATCTGCGGGTCCACGCCCTGGGTCAGCATGTTCAGGCCCAGGGTGACCAGGCAGACGTTGCCGGTGCGCTCACCGTTGCCGAACAGGCAGCCCTCGATGCGGTCGGCGCCGGCCAGGTAGCCCAGCTCGGCGGCGGCCACGCCCTCGCCACGGTCGTTGTGCGGGTGCAGGGAGAGGATGATGGAGTCGCGGCGATTCAGGTTGCGGTGCATCCACTCGATGGAGTCCGCGTAGACGTTCGGGGTGATCATCTCCACCGTGGAGGGCAGGTTGATGATGATCGGGTTCTCCGGGGTCGGGTCGATGACCTCGACGACCGCGTCGCAGACTTCCTTGGCGTACTCGATCTCGGTGCCGGTGAAGGACTCCGGGGAGTACTCCCAGCGCCAGTTGGTGTCCGGGTAGTCCTGGGCGACCTCCTTGATCAGGTGGGCTGCGTCGGTGGCCAGCTTCTTGATTCCCTCCTTGTCCTTGCGGAAGACCACACGGCGCTGCAGCTCGGAGGTGGAGTTGTAGAAGTGGACGATGACGTTCTTCGCTCCGGCGCAGGCCTCGAAGGTGCGGCGGATCAGGTGCTCGCGGGCCTGGACCAGGACCTGGATGGTGACGTCGTCCGGGATCTTGTTCTCTTCGATGATCTCGCGGACGAAGTCGTAGTCCGTCTGGGACGCGGACGGGAAGCCGACCTCGATCTCCTT
>DWUR01000050.1 GCA_019120635.1 Candidatus Corynebacterium intestinavium
ACCGCCGAGCGCGTCGGCCAGCGGCTCGACAACGTCGGTGAAGCCCTCGGCGCCACCCACGCCACGGCCACCGGAGACGACGATCTTCGCCTCGGCCAGGTCCGGACGGTCGCCGGCCTCAGCCGGAGCGAAGCTGGTGATCTTCACAGCGGTCGGGCCAGCGCCCGGCAGCTCGACTGCCTGGATCTCACCGGCAGCGTCCTGCGGCTCCGGATCGATGGAGCCGGCCTGCCAGGTGAAGACCGGGGCCACGCCCGCGGCAGCGGAGTCGACGATGTACTCGCCACCGAAAACCGGCTTCTTGGCGTTGCGCTCGGCGTCGATCTCGGTGATGCCGTAGACCGCACCGGAGCCCACGCGAGCGGACACGCGGCCAGCAACTTCGTTGCCGGTAGCGGAAGCAGAGACGAGGACCGGAACCTGCAGGTGAGCGGCGAGCCCGGAGAGGGCGTCGACGGACGGGGTGATGAGCAGGGAGTCGGCCTCGTCGGACTCAGCGGCGTAGATGGTCTCCGCGCCAGCAGCGGCCAGCTCGGACTTCAGGCCCTCAGCGGTGCCCGGCTTACCAACAACGACGGCGCCGACCTGGCCGAATACGCGACCAGCGGTGATGAGCTCGCGAGTGGAGTTCTGCAGCTCACCTTCAACGTGATCAACCAGTACCAATACGTTGGTCATGGATTTTCCTCTTTCCTAATGTGGCAGGGAATGTCGGGTTATGGAACGTGAAAAGCGGTGAGCTAGATCAGCTTTTCCTTGGCGAGGAACTCGACGAGCTTCTTGCCGCCGTCGCCCTCATCGGTGATCTTCTCACCGGCAGACTTCGGTGGCTTCGGCGTGACGCCAGCGACCGAAGAGGTTGCGTTGCCGCCGCCGACGTTCGCCGGATCGACGCCGATGTCGGAGAGGGTGAGCTCCTTGATCTCCTTCTTCTTGGCGGCCATGATGCCCTTGAAGACGGCGAAGCGCGGGGTGTTGGACTTCTCCGTGACGGAGACGATGGCCGGGGTCGGCGCCTCGAGGCCGAAGATGCCCTCCTCGGTGACGCGCTTACCGGTGACGGTGCCACCCTCGACAGCCAGCTCCTCCATGTGGGTCAGAGCCGGGATCTGGCGGTACTCGGCCAGCAGGCCCGGGATAGCGCCAGCGACACCGTCGGTGGAGGCGTTACCAGCGATGATGAGCTCAATGTCCTCGATCTGGTTGAGCGCGTTGCTCAGCGTCCAGGCGGTACCCAGGACGTCGGAGCCCTCGAGGGCCTCGTCGGTGACCAGGATTGCCTCGTCGCAGCCCAGGGACAGTGCCTTGCGCAGCGCCTCAGTCGCGCGGGTCGGACCCACAGAGAGCACGATGACGTTGCGGGAGGAGTCTGCTTCCTTCAGCTGGAGCGCAGCCTCGACAGCGTTCTCGTTGATCTCATCGAGAACAGCGTCGGCGCTGTCACGGTCCAGACGGAAGTCGTCCTCACGGAGCTTGCGCTCGGAGTACGTGTCCGGCACCTGCTTAACCAGAACAACGATGTTCGACATGCGTTGGCCTTTCGTGATTGCGTGTTGGTTTCCAGTTCAGCTTAGCTTGAAAAACGTGAGCTTCGCCACAACACATTAATATTTTTCTAGAACCACCCCACCGCGCGGGCTGGGCGTGTCACCGTCCGTTCTACCCAACCGGCATGCACCGCACCTGAGCTTTGCGCCAACCCGCAGCGAATTCGCAGTATTAGTGCTTTTCGGGGGCCACCGCGCGGCAGATATAGGCCACCACGCCGCTGCTCATCCCGCCCCCGCGCTGCTTTGTGTTCCGCTCCCCCAGCCGCGCGATGACG
This sequence comes from Candidatus Corynebacterium intestinavium, assembly GCA_019120635.1. Classification (GTDB taxonomy): domain Bacteria; phylum Actinomycetota; class Actinomycetes; order Mycobacteriales; family Mycobacteriaceae; genus Corynebacterium; species Corynebacterium intestinavium. The sequence continues at coordinate 1,826 of DWUR01000050.1, forward strand.
ACCGTGGCCTCGCCCTTACCCTTGAGCTTCAGCTTCGCGCGCAACTGATCCGGGTTGATGTCCGCCCCGCGCACGAGGATTTCCAGCTTGCCGACCCCTCGTTGCTGCAAGGCCTTGCGCAACTGCTTGACCGGCACGGTATCCAGCACCTCGAAGGCCCGCATACCCTCCGGGACATGGTCCCCCGTGACATAGGCCAGGTTCGGGTCCACCAGCCACAGCCCCTCCCGGGCCACGAAGTGGCGCACTAGCCCGGCGCGAATGATCGCTGCATCCGGTTCCATGATGTACCGGCCAGGCTGCCCCGCGCGAGCTGCGACGGCGTCTTCCGCTAGCTCCGGCTCCCAGCTGGCGAGGATGTCGACGCTTTCCCCCTGGCTGCTGGTGCTGATCACCACGGCCCGGCGCGCCAGCCCCTCACCATCCCGGGCTTCCGGGGAGACCAGCCCGGAGGTCAAGGCACAAGCTTCCTTGGCCTGGCCATCCACGCTGATGACGTCCACCTGGCCGGCCCAGTCCTCGAGCTCCGCGAAGTCCACTCCCGGGGCGAGCTTCACCATCAGCTCGTGGCCGGAATAGGCCCCAACCAGATCCTCGACCGGCGGTTGCATGTCCTCGAGCCGGTGAATCCGCCCCGAGGAGTTGCGCCGAGCCGGGTCCGCAAGGATTACCGGCTTCTCCCCCGGTGTTCCTTCCCAGGGCTCGAGGGCATCGGCCACCCGCACCTCGACGCCCGGGCAGTTTGTGCGAGCCATCGCCACCCGAACCGGGTCAATGTCGGAACCGCTGCACGTCAGCCCGGCATCCTTAAGCGCCACAAGCTCGGTCCCCACCGAGCAGGTGACGTCGCGCGCCACCGCCACCCCCAGTGCTGCGAGGTGCCGAGCACGGAAGCGAGCCACGGCCAGCGGGGTGGACTGCTGGGCAGCATCCTTATCGGTCCACCACCCGGCGGCGAGTTCGGCAGGGAGCTTCGCCGCCGCTATCCGGCGGGCCTCCACCAACTCGGCCACTGCACGGGCATTGTCACCCCAGGCTTTGCGCAAGGCTGCCGTATCGGACACCACGCTGCGCTGGCTGAGCTCTAGCTCGTCGGCCTGCGCGATGGCGGTGTCGGCGTCGGGAGAGGACTGGAGCCACTGAAGCTCCTCAAGGCTAAAAGACAACCGCGACCTACTGCAGGTAAGAACCCGGACGGTGCTCGAATGGGTGCTCCGGCAGGTCCGCCGGGTCAACCGCAAACTTCATCCCCGGGGCGAAGACGCGCTTCGGGCGGCCGTACATCTTGGACTCCATGAGGTAGTACTCCGCCATGTACGGTTCATCGATCGGCTCGTCGAGAACGGGGTCGACCGAGAGCCCCGACGAGAAGTCCATGACCTCGTCGACCGTGCGGAAGGTGCTCAGCAGCTTCAGCTGCGCCCACGTCGGGGGCATCAGGCTGATCTTCCGGGAACGCCACCCGTCCAGCAGCGTCGACGGGCGAAACCAGCCCGTGGACGTAGCCTCGCGCGTGTTCCCGGTCGTATCCTGCCCCTCCGGCAGACGCGCGACGAAAAATGCCGTGTCGTAGCGGATCGGCTGCCCCTCCGGGGTCACCCAGTTCGCCCAGGGGCGCAGCAGGTCCGCCCGCAGGATCAGCTTGTGCCGGTCCATGAACGTAGAGAACGGGAGCAGGTGATTCTCCAGCTCCTGGCGCTCGTGCTGAAAGCGCGTGGTGTCGGCAACGATATCTCCGTCCTCATTGGAGGCCAGGAGCGTGCCCGCCTCCTCGAAGGTCTCGCGCACCGCTGCGCACACCAGAGCGCGGGCGATCGCCGGGTCCTTGCGCAGACGATGGGCCCACCAACGAACGTCCGGGCCGGACCAGCGCACATCGGGCGAGTCCACCCCGTCGCCGTCGACGTCACCGGGCATATCGCGAGCATCCACCCCACCGCCCGGGAAGACAGTCATCTCCGCGCAGAACGCCATGGTTGACGCGCGCTCCTGCACGTAGACCTCCGGGCCGGATAGCGTGTCACGCAGCAGAATGACCGTGGAGGCATGCCGTGGCTCTACCGGACCCAACTGCTCTGCAAATCCCATCTCGAGCCGGACCTCGCTTTCAACCTAAATCGGTACTTAAAAGACTTTAGCTAATCCCGCGCCCGGTGGGCTCCACCGCGACGAAGACGGCGGGCGAACCAGCGGCCGTCCTCTTGCTTAACATCGATGGGCTGGTGATAGGCCTTGGTGAGGTTCTCGCTGGTCATGATGTCGGTCAGCAGGCCCTGGGCCACGATGTGCCCCTCGTCCAGCAGCATCCCGTGGGTGAATCCCGGCGGGATCTCCTCCACGTGGTGGGTGACCAACACGGTCGCCGGGGAGTCCGGGTCCATCGCGATCTGGCTGAGCAGCTCGATCAGGTCCTCGCGGCCACCGAGATCCAGTCCGGCGCCCGGCTCATCGAGCAGCAGCAGCTCCGGGTCGGTCATCAAGGCACGCGCGATGAGCGTGCGCTTGCGTTCTCCCTCAGACAGCGTGCCCCACGTGCGGTCGGCCAGGTGGTAGGCGCCCACGACCTCGAGGGTGTTGACGGCCTGCTCGTAGTCCATCTCGTCGTAGGCCTCCCGCCACCGTCCCATGACGTCGTAGCCCGCGGAGATGACGATGTCCGAGACCACCTCGTCGTCCGGGATGCGGTGTGCCAGGGCAGAGCTGGACATTCCGACGGCGGTGCGGATGTCGCGGACGTCGGAGGAGCCCAACCGCTCGCCGATGATGTCCACGGTGCCGGTCGTCGGGAAAAGTTGCGCGCTGGCCAGGCGCATCAGGGAAGTCTTCCCCGCCCCATTGGGCCCCATGATGACCCAGCGCTCGTCGAGCTCGACCTGCCAGTCCAGCTCGTGCAGGATCTCGTTGCCGCCCCGGCGCAGCGACACACCGCGCATGTCCAGGATCAGGTCCTCCGGCGCCGCCGGTTGGGTTTCCGGGGTAGAAATGACATTGCGTTGCATGGTGGTTCTCGCTACCTCAGGGGCTCGTGGGATCGGATCGGGTTACTCCGGGACGACAGACGCGGATTTAGAACAGGGCGCTGGCCATGTTCGTGCGGGCCGCGATGACCTCCGGGTCGGCTGCGTCATAAAGCTCGAAGAGCTGCAGCAGCTGCTGCTTCGCGCGGTCCTTCTCCTCGCCCGCGGTGTGGCGCATCGCGTTGACGAGAACTTCGAAGCCCTGGGCCTTCTCGCCGCGCAGGGCGAGCAGCTCGGCGGCGGCCGTCGCGGCGTCGACGTCGCCCGGTTCTGCCGCCACCTGTTCCAGTGCCTGCTCCCCCGTCGCCGGGTCCCCGGCGCGTTCCGCGAGGATGGCATTGGCGCGTGCGGCCCGTGCGGTCGCCGCGAGCTCGGGATCGGTGTTCGGGTCGGCCAGGATCGCGTCGTAGGCGGCGATCGCTTCCTGGGTCTTCCCCTGCACGATGAGGGCTGCGGCCTCGTCGAGGCGGGAGTCCTGCTCCTCGGTGGCGGCGCCCGAATCCGCAGGCAGGCCCGGCAGCTTGCCGTCGACGGCCTGAATCACCGACTCCAGCCACTGCTCCACCTGTTCCTGTGGCTGGGCGCCCTGGAAGGACGTCGCCGGGCGGCCAGCCACCAGGGCGAGCACCGTGGGCACGCCGCGCACCCCGAGCGCCTGGGCCATTTCCGGCACGGCATCGGCGTCGATGTAGCGGAAGACCCACTTCAGCTGCTCCTGAGGTACGTCCGGCATCTCCACCAGGCGGGCGAAGAAGTTCTTCAGCTCCGCGCTGGCCTCGGAGCGGGCACTACCCACCAGGAGGACCACCGGGACCTGGGTGGAGCGGACCACCAGGTCCTGCTCGAAGGATTCCGGGGTGACGGCCGCCGAGCGGGCGACGTAGTCCACGCTCACGCCAGCTTCCGCAGCCTGCTGTGCGTGCCTGTCGCGCTGCACGGCCTGCTGTTTCACCGCCCCCAGGTCAATCGCTCCCGAGACAAAGCGCTGCGGCGCCTGCGGCTGCCGTGGGGAGGATGGCTGCGCCTGCGGGGCGCCGCTCTGTGGTTGAGAGGGCGATTGGGAGGAGGGATCGTGCGGTACAGTCATGTCCTCCATAGTAACGGCTTCCGACCGCGGGGTGACCGCGCCCAGGCCCCCGGCTAGCGAGGACACTTCGGCCCCCACGAGGACCGGGGCTTAGAACAGCCGCAACTCCGAATCATCTGTGCCCCGCATCGCCGCATAGTCCAAGGTCACGCAACGAATTCCGCGGTCCTCGGCCAGGGTGCGGGCCTGGGGCTTGATCTCCTGGGCAGCGAAGACACCGGTCACCGGAGCAAGCAGCTCGTCACGGTTGAGCAGCTCGACGTAACGGGTCAGCTGCTCAACGCCGTCGATGTTCCCGCGGCGCTTAATCTCCACCGCGACGGTCGCCCCCGTCGCATCCTTGGTGAGGATGTCCACCGGCCCGATGGGGGTCGGGTATTCGCGGCGCACCAGCGAGTAGCCCTCCCCCAAAATCTCGATCTGCTCGGCCAGCAGCTCCTGGAGGTGAGCCTCTACGCCGTCCTTCTGCAGCCCCGGGTCTTCGCCGAGGTCAAAGTTCTGGTCGGAGTGCACCGCAAAGAGCTGGATGCGCAGCTGCTCGCCCTTCGGATTCTCGACGACCCACAGGGCCTCGACGTCTTCGTCCTCCAGCTCGGGAAGCGTGAGGAAGGGATCCTTACCGTCTGTGGCCTCGGCGAGCACCTCCGCGCGGCGATATTCCGTCGTCGTGCAGGGCGGGGTCATCCAGTTCAGGGGTTTATAGGCCCGGTCATCCGCATGGATGGAGACCGCACCGTCCGACTTCACCATGATCAGGCGATCGGCGCACGGCAGATGAGCTTCCAGTCGACCCACGTAGTCGACGGCACACGTGGCGATGATGAGACGCATTTTTCCAACGCTACCCCACGGCCGGTAGCAACGGGCTATTCATAGGGCGTCGCGGTCAGCACTCCGTGGTGCAGGTACAGGCGGCGATCGCAGAGCCGGTCGAGTAGCTCCTCGCTGTGGGAGATCACGATCAGCCCGATGTTGCGGCTTCGCACCAGGTCGACGATCTCCCGCCACACCTGGGCCTGGGTCAGCCCGTCCAGCATGCTGGTGATCTCGTCGGCGATCACGTACTTGGTGCGGTGATCGAAGGCCCGGGCGATGCTGAAGCGCTGCAGCTGGCCGCCGCTGACCTCCAGTGCCCTGCGGTTCAGCCACTCGTCGCGAATGCCGAGGCGCTGGATCACCTCCGCGTCGATGCCCTCGATGACCCGGCGCAGGTGCCAGCGCGGGTCGATCGCCCGCTCGGGGTGTTGCTGAATCAGCTGTACGGGGCAGAAGGCTTTCTCCGGCAGCGGCTCCCCGTCGCAGATGATGGAGCCCACCGTTGGCTGTACGTGTCCCGCAAGTACGCGAGCCAGCGTTGTTTTTCCTGTTCCAGAGTGCCCCTGCAGGCCGAGGATCTCACCACGCTTCAGCTCAAGGCCGACATCCTCGAGCACGCCATAGCTCAAGGATGTCCCGACGAGCCTGCCTGGCACCGCGTCACCCAGTGCGGTCGCCCCCTGAACCATAGATTCTTTCCTCTTCATCGCCCGCGTTCCTCCAGGTCGGCAACCGCGTCCCAGAACTCATTGGCTGGCTGCACCCGCCAGAGCTGCTCGGAGTAGCCAGTGAGCTGGCCGGTTGCGTGAGGCGGGAAGATGGCGTCAATACTGCCATCCTTGAGAACCACCATCCGGTCCGCGATCCGCGCGGCGGTCACCATGTCGTGAGTGATGAGCAGAACCGCCACACCCCTGGCGCGTAGCTCGTCGAAGTAGCCGAGCACCTGCTCCGTGGCCGCCTTGTGCAACCCGGGGGTCGGTTCATCGGCAATCAGCAGCTTGAGCTCCTCGGCGATAGAGGTCGCCAGCAGCACCCTGCGAAGCTGGCCACCCGAAAGCTCGTGCGGGTAGCGACCCCACAGCTCCTCGCCAATGTCGAAGCGCTCGAGGCGTGGGCCCGCCGGCTGCCCGTCCCGGGAGACGAAGCGCTCGACCTTCATCGTCGGGTCAATGTTGCTGACTCCCTGCGGAACATAGCGGATATCGGCCCCGCGGCGCTGCTGGGAGTTCAGCGGCTCGCCCTGGTAGGTGGTCTGCCCAGCCACCTCAGCGTTCCGCGGCAGCAGCCCGAGGATCGCGTCCGCCAGCACCGACTTTCCGGCCCCCGACTCGCCCACAACAGCGAGCACCTCCCCGGGATAGATTCCCAGATCCACGCCGTGGAGCACCGTGGTTGTCCGGCGACCAAACAACCGGCCGTATTGGCTGAAGGACAGGCGCAGCCCCGCAACCTCGAGCAGCGGGCGCTGCCTGCCCTGAGAGTTCTTCACCATCGTCATCGCCTAGTCCTGACTCGTCGACGGGGTCATGATCGCTCTGACGACGTTGCCCAGGCGGTCCAGAAGGACCGCAAGCCCCACGAGCGCGACCACCGGGGCGAGAATCAGCCACCACTGCCCCGATGTGATGTACTTCGGCGCCTCATTGAGGATGATCCCCAGGGACGGAGTCGCCGGGTCAAAACCGAAGCCCAGGAAGGACAGTGCCGCCTCGTGGAGGATCGCGTGCGGGAAACCCACGATGAGGCCCACCGCGATGTGGGGCAGCAGCGAGGGAATCACGTGATTGATCGCCACCCAGCCACGGGAGCGTCCCCTGCGCAGGGAATCAATAACGAAGCCCTCGCTGCGCACCTTGAGAGCCTGCGCCTGGAGGATCCTCGCCAGCGACGGCCAGGTACTGATTGCCGCGGCGGCGACGATCCCCCAGAATCCGCCGCCGATGGCGAAGGCCAGGATCAGCATCAGCACGATCGACGGCAGGCCCAGGAAGCAATTGATGATCCAACTGACCGCCCAGTCCACGGGCTTCAGTCCCAAGCTCGACGCACCGGCGACGAGCACGGCAATGCCCACTGACAGCAGCGAGGCGCAGAATCCCACGCCGATCGAGAGGGCGAAGCCCTTGAGAGTGCGGGCAAACATGTCGCGCCCGAGCCAGTCGCTGCCGAGCCACAGCTCCGGGCTGACGGGCTGGTTGCGGCTGGTGAGGCTGTGGTGATTCGCTGCTCCGGCACCAACGACGCGCCGATCACGACGACGGCCACGATGAGGAGAGCGACGAGAGAGAGCGACAGCGCCTTATAGCGGTTGTTCATCAGCGCGCCGCCTCCTGCGCTGCGGGGTCCTTGGGCGCCAGGCCCACCGCAGGCCGCGCCGCAGCCGAGTTCTCAATACTCCGGCGCACGCGCGGATCGATCACCGCTGCCAACACATCGGCGATGAGGTTGCCCACGAAGACGAACACCGCCATCAGCACCACGCAGCCCAGCAACAGCGGGACGTCAGAGTTCAAGCCGGCCTCGGTGATCGCCGAGCCCAGGCCCGCATAGGAGAACACGACCTCCGCCATCAACGACCCGCCGAAGAGGATGGAAAACTGCGAGAACTGCAACATGACTGCGGGCAGCGCGGTGTTGCGAATGCCGTGCTGGGCAACGAGGCGCCACGTCCCCATGCCGCGAGCCCGGGCGAACAGGGCGACGTCGGAATCCAGGAAATCCTGGAACTCCTGGCGGGTGTGCAGCGCTACCTGGGAGGTACTTACCGCAGCAACCGCGAGGCACGGCAGCACGATGTGGCGCAGCCGGTCGCTCAGGCTTGCCTCCCCCAGCTGCGTGCCGAGGGGTTGGGAGAGCCCGGTGGGCGACCAGCCGAGCCACACCGCGAAGACCATGATGAGCAGCAGACCCACGATGAAGGTCGGGGTGGACCACAGGGTCAGGCTAATCCCGGAGACCAGCCCATCGCAGCAGCGGAAAGCCTTCTTTCCTCGGCTCGCGATGGCGGCCAGCATGCCCAGCACGTAGCCCACCACCGTGGAGAGCACCCAGGCGCAGAGCCTCAGCAGCAGGGAGTTCTGGAATGCCCGCGACATGATGTGGCCGACGGGCTCGCGGAAGGCGTAGCTCGTCCCCCAATCCCCCTGCAGCACGCTGGTCAGCCACTTGAAGTACTGCTCCCACCAGGGAAGGTCCTGGTTCCACAGCTTGCGCAGCGCTGCCAGCTGCTCCTCGGTCGCCCCCGGCATCCGCGAGATGTACTGCCCGATCGGGTCCAGGGGCGAAAGCTGAAGAAGGGCGAAAGTCAGCAGCGTCAGGCCGATCAAGAGGCTGATCAGGCGCAGCGGCTGCTGAACAGTGACTTTCGCAATCCTCATGAGCAGTGATCCGTCACAAATGGGTTCTTAGACCCACTCCTCCCAGTTCAGGAAGATCTGCCAGCCGTGGCCGTGGGCGTGGATCGGCTGCTTGCCGAGGCTGAGGCCATCCTTGACGTAGTACACGTGGTCGCGGTTGACCAGCCAGATGAACGGGTTGTCCGCATCGGGGCGGCTCGACATACCGGTCTTGCCATCCCACTGCGCGGCCTTCCACTCGTCCAGCGACTCCTCGAGGGAGGCGGCCTCACGCGCCTTCTTCAGGTGCTCGTCGACAACGCTGTTCTTGTAGGAGGACAGGTTGTGGTAGCTCACACCGATCTGGTCGGAGGCGTAGTAGAAGTACAGGTCGGAAGGAACGTGCGCGCCGAGGCCGAACATCACCGGAACGGTCTTGCCGTCCTTGTAGATGTCGTCCCAGGTGACACCCTTCGGCTTGATCTCGATGCCGATTTCCTTGGCCTGGGCTGCCACCGCATTGGACAGGTCGCCACGGTTGGAGTCATTGGACGCGTAGTAGAGCTCGAAGCTTGCCTCGGTTCCGTCCTTATCGACGATTCCGTCGCCATTGGAGTCCTTCCAGCCGGCCTCCTCGAGCAGCTTCTTCGCGTCATCGACCTTGTGATCCTCGAAGATGGTATCGGTGTTGAACCACGGCTGGCCGTCCACGGAGGAGTAGGCCGGGCGGCCGCGGCCGTCGAGGGTCAGGTCCACGAGCGCCTCACGGTCGATGCCCAGGGTCAGCGCCTGGCGGATGGCCTTATCGGCGGTGACGTCGTTACCGACCTCGACCTCCTCGCCGTTCGTCTTGTCCTTCCCACCGGACGGCACGGTAGGCATCGTCATACCCATCGCCTCGACGGTCGCCAGCGGGATATCCTTCATTCCCTTGATGTCCTGGTTCGAGTTTCCAGGGAAGACGGCGAGGACGTCGACGTCCCCGGCCTTAGCGGCCTGGATGGACTGGTCCTCGTCGGAGAGCATGAACACAAGCTTCTCGTGCTTCGGCTTCGTCGGGTAGTGCTCGTTGCGTTCCAGGATGAGCTGCTCGCCCGGGCGGAACTCAGTGACCTTGTACGGGCCCGAGCCGATTGGGTCCTGCGAGTAATTATCGTCGTACTTGTCCTTCGGGACGATGCCGATCTGGGTCAACAGGGCCGGGAGAATCGTGTCGGACTGCTTCAGGTTGATCGTGACCTTGTTATCGCCGCTCGTCTCAACGCTCTCGAGCGAGCTCATGTCCCACGCGGTGCCGTCTTCCTTCAGCATGTCGTAAGAGAACTTCACGTCCTCAGGGGTGACTGGGGCGCCATCCGAGAACTTGAAGTCCGGGTTCAGCTCGAAGGTCCACTGCTTGCCGTCCTCGGACTCCTCAAAGGCCTTAGCCAGGTCTCCCTCGAGCTCGGCCCCATCCTTGAACTTCAGCAGGGCGCTGTGCAGCAAGCGGTGCTGGCCGTGGTCGCCCCGGCCCTTCTTCGGATCGAACTCTCCCGCAGGCTCGCCGATCGCGAAGGTCAGCTGATTCTCCTCAGACTGGCTCTGCGCACTCTGTTCCTGCCCATCCGAGGAGCACGCCGCCAGACCGAAGGTGCTGAGCGCTCCGATCAGGCCTGCGGCAATAATCTTTGCGCCGATTTTAGAATCCACAATCCCTCCAGGATTACCCAATGACTTGATTGATCTAGGCAGGCTCATACACTTTTGCTTCGCTGGTCAGCTTGGGTTTTCTTTGACCAAAGCGAAAACCCCGCCCGGGTAGCCCCGGTCGGGGTAGAAAACGAAAGGAAGACTCAAGAAAATCGCGTCGTGCGCACCCAGCGCTCCGACGGCGCAGACTCCAGCCAGGAAACGAAGGCGTTGTCCCCCTGCTCGTCGATGGCGATCTCATACTCCTCGCCACGATGGGAAATCTTCACCACGTGGCAGTAGCCCTCGATGAAGGGGCGCTCCTTGTCCACGATCTCCCGGCGGGACACCACGGTGGTTCCCAACCGGGTCAACACCAGGTCCGACCCGGGCCGCAGGCTGCGCAACTTGTACAGCCGGGTCGAGGTCCTCGAATAAACCAAAACCCCGTGCCGCCAGTGCCTTGCCTCCTCGGCGGGAAGCGCACGCAGCAGCACGGGGTACCCCTCGCTCCGCAGGTAGAAGAAGCGCCACAGGATGACGCCAACGAGCAGCAGAAGAAGAACAATTCCCAAAAGCACAAGAATCGTGGTCAACGTTTCCGCCTCTTCACCGTCGCATCACCCCGCCAGCCCGGCGGGCAGGAAAACCAGGAGTGTTTCAAGGCTGCAATACCTTAATCAAAATCTAGCCCCATGCCTGGATATTAACAATTCCCACCCACCAGCGGGCGGCATTCCGTACTCAGCGTGAGAGACGGGCAGCTTTAGTGGGAAAAGCACAAAGGCCACCCCGCGCGGGTCACCCCACGCGACGTGGCCTTGGCCGGTAGTTACCGAAAACTTCGGTCTACTTCTCCTTGGAACGCTTCACAGCGCGCAACTCGGACTCTGCGCGAGACTTCTCCTCCTCGGAGGATACCTCACGCACCCGAGCCTCAGCATCAGCCTGGTCGACCTCGTCGGCCCACACAGCGCTATCAGCGAGAACGGTGATCTTCTCGGAGGACACGGACAGGAACCCGCCCTGTACCGCGGCCACCAGCTTCTCACCCTCAGTGGTCCGGATGATCACGACGCCATTCTCGACCAGCTGGCCGAGCAGTGGCTCGTGACCTGGAAGCACGCCGATCTCGCCCTCGGTGGTCTCCGCGATGACGGCCGTTGCGGTGCCAGACCACAACGCCTTCTCCACAGCCACCAATTCAGCGGCAATCTCAGCCATGTGTGCTCCTCTTACTTGTCCGTGAGCTTCTTGTAGGCAGCCTCGACGTCTTCCAGACCACCCAGGCCGTTGAAGGCCTGCTCTGGGTAAGCGTCGAACTCGCCATCACAGATGCGCTCGAAGGCGTCGATGGTCTCCTCCAGTGGGACGAAGGAGCCCGGGATGCCCGTGAACTTCTCTGCGACGAAGAAGTTCTGGCCCAGGAAGCGCTCGATACGACGAGCACGCTGGACGGTAATCTTGTCCTCCTCAGACAGCTCGTCCATACCGAGGATGGCGATGATGTCCTGGAGCTCCTTGTTCTTCTGCAGGATGTTGATCACGCGCTGCGCAACCTCGTAGTGCTTCTCGCCGACGATGCCCGGCTCGAGGATACGAGAGGTGGAGGTCAGCGGGTTCACTGCCGGGTAAATACCCTTGGAAGCGATCGCACGGTCCAGCTCGGTGGTTGCGTCGAGGTGGGCGAAGGTCGTCGCCGGTGCCGGGTCCGTGTAGTCATCGGCCGGCACGTAGACAGCCTGCAGGGAGGTAATGGACTTACCCTTCGTGGAGGTAATGCGCTCCTGCAGGACACCCATCTCGTCGGCCAGGGTC
>DWUR01000051.1 GCA_019120635.1 Candidatus Corynebacterium intestinavium
GCGACGAGCGCGTGGGGCGGACCCAAGGGGCAGAAGCAGCAGATCGGGCTGGCAGCCTGGGGCGAGCTGCCCGCGGTGAACGCCGTGGACCCGTTCGTGATCGCCAGCCCGCACGTGCCCAGCGAGGTTCGGCTGCACGTGCGTGGCGAGGTGGGCACCCCGGACTTTAAGGAACCGCGCGAGCCACTGCTCATCGCGGAGGCCGGTGAGGCGCTGGCCGGGGCGGAGGTGCGGCGCACGCTGCTCGGCACGATGATCCACCCGCCCGCGGAGTTGCTCGCTGAGGCGGAAGGTGCGGCAGGGCTGCGGGCCACCATTAAGGCCCTGTGGATCACGGACGAAGGCGACGAGACCGTGACCTGGGCCGTACGCCTGGCCGACGAAGCCACCGACTAAATCCCACCCCGTAGGCTCAGTCAGCCACGGAACCCCCGCAGCCAGCCGGGAGGCAGCGGGCTGGGCCAACGGTGGTGTCTGCCCCGTGGCGTACCATCGGTGCTATGTCTGAATCCGCACAGAATTCCCAGCTGCAGTTCAATATTCCCCGCCGCCCGCGCCGCCTGCGCACCAACCCGGTGATGCGCGATTTCACGGCGGAGACCAGCCTGAACCCGAGCCAGCTCGTCCTGCCGATGTTCGTCGCGGACGGCCTCAGCGAGGCAAAGCCGATCAGCTCCCTGCCTGGGGTCTACCAGCACACCACCGACTCCCTGCTGCGCGCCGTCGAGGAAGCCGCGGAGGCGGGCGTGGGCTCCATCGACCTCTTCGGTGTTCCGCTGGACGAGGATAAGGACGCCACCGGCTCCGTGGGCGTGGACCCGGAGGGGATCCTGAACAAGAACCTCCGCGCGATCCGCGAGGAGTTCGGCAACGACATCCTCGTCATCGCCGATACCTGCCTCGACGAGTTCACCGACCACGGTCACTGCGGGGTGCAGGGCGAGGACGCCTTCGGCCAGCAGATCGTGGACAACGACGCCACCCTGGAGCAGTACGCCGCCCTCGCGGTCGCCCAGGCGGATGCCGGCGCCCATATCGTTAGCCCGTCCGGAATGATGGACGGCCAGGTTGCGGTCATCCGCGCGGCCCTGGACGCCTCCGGCCACGAGGACGTCTCCATCATGGCCTACTCCGCGAAGTACGCCTCCGCCTTCTACGGCCCGTTCCGCGAGGCCGTCGGCTCCAGCCTGACCGGCGACCGCCGCACCTATCAGCAGGACCCCCGCAACCGTCGGGAGTCCCTGCTGGAGACTCAGATGGATATCGACGAGGGCGCGGACATGGTGATGGTCAAGCCCGCGATGCCGTATCTGGACGTGCTGCGGGAGGTCGCGGACATGTCCCCGGTTCCGGTTGCCGCTTATCAGGTGTCCGGTGAATATGCGATGATCAGTGCAGCAGCCCAGAACGGTTGGATCGATCTGGAGCCGGCGATCATGGAGTCCCTGACCGGGATTCGTCGCGCCGGTGCGGACATCATCCTGACCTATTGGGCGACGACCGCCGCGAAGATGCTGCGCGGCTAGCCGAAGGATGTGCCGACAATTCCGCTGATTGTCGGCACGTATTTTCTCCACACGACCCCTTGATCTGCGATTTATGAGCAATTCTTCTTCTCCCACTCCCTCCGGGCAGTCCCGTCCGACGCGGCCGCGCGGCCAGCAGGGCCGGCAATGGGAGGCCAGCCCCGATAACGGGCACATCCCCGGCTACCCCAAGCCGGAGGACGGCGGCCCAGTCGGGCCCGGTTGGAATAACCCTCAGGGGCGGGGCAACCAGTGGCAGCCCGGCAATGGCTCGAAGAATCAGGGAAGCCCGAACCCGGGCACGCCCCCGGAACTGCCGAAGCCACCGAAGGTGGGTCGCCCGGATGGCCTGGCGCCGAGCCTCAAGGGTGCGCCGGAGAACGTCCGCCTGGGCGTGCGCGCCTGGCTGGCGGTCAGCGGCCTGCAGATCCTCTACGCCCTGGTCCAGTTCTCTGCGAACTTGAGCGACGACCGCGACCTGCGGCGCACCGTCACCAAGACGATCGAGGAGGGAGCCGGTGTTCCCGACGAGGTGACGGAGAACGTCTCCATCGACACCCTCGTCCTGGGCACGAATGCCCTGACGACCGCCTGGCTCGTCATCGCTGCCCTGATCTGCGCGTGGCTGACCCTGCGCGCCGGGCGCGGCGCGGTGTATTCCCGCATGTTCCTCAACGTGGGCTCGGTCTACCTCATGCTCACCGCAGTGTTAATGAGTCTGTCTTCCGGGCCGCCGACGATGGCGGTGGGCTTCGTTCTCGCCCTCGGCGTGCTCAGCATCCTGGCCGGCGTGACCGCGGGCGTGGGCATGTGGTTCATGTCCCGCCCAGGCAACGAGGAATGGTTCGGCATCCCGAGCCGAGAAGAGGTCGAGCGCTACGCCGAGGAATACGAGCAGGCTCGCCGCGAGCGCGATAAGCACAAGGGTGGAAAGAAGCGTCGCGCTCTCTGGGGGAAGTCCCAGGATGAGAACGCCGATAGCGAAGATAAGGCCTAAGCTGAGCCGATGGCTGGAAAATTCTCCACACCCCAACCCGGGCGAGGCGACGACATCCAGGAACTCGACCTGGCTATCGCGCAGGCCCGCACCGCGGCCGAAGCGGCCGGCGTGGACGTCGAACATTTCGACGCCGAAGAACACAGTAACGTGCTCAGCACGGGCAACGGTCTGACGTCCTACGCCTTCCACCTGGAAAACCTAGAGTCGGCGGCGCAGGCGACCTCCCTGGAATACGAACTCAACGCCATCGACGGGGTCGAGGCCGTGGTGGTGTACTCCGCCAACATGGTGTGGATCTCCGCGCTGGATAGCGTGCGACCCGACGAGGTGCAGCGCCACCTCGAGGATGCCGGGATCCGCGGGCACCTCACCGCCTCCTCGCTGCGCCGCCGCGCCACCCGCCTGACGAAGCAGGACCCGCGCATCCGCTCCCGCCGCGAATCCGCCCGCGAACGCGCCATCATGGCCGCCCGGCGCCGCAAGCAGGGGGCGGGGGCGCGCCGTCGTGGGGAGGCCCGCGCCGGTGAGGTGCTGCACACCGCCCGCGAGCTGGTGACCGCCTGGCGGCTCATCATCGCGGTCGTCTTCGGCCTGCCCGTCGTGGCGATGCAGATGATCCCCTCCCTGCAGTTCGACTGGTGGCAGTGGGTGTGCCTGGCGCTGTCCACGGTCGTGGTGGGTTGGTCGGCCTGGCCTTTCCACCGCGCGATGGTCGCCGGTGTGCGCCGCAGCATGTCCGCCCTCGACGGGGCGAGCAGCCTGGCGATCCTGCTGGCCTACGGCTTCTCCGTGCTCTCCCTGATCACAACCTCCGCCTCCAACCCGACATGGCGGGCCAGCACCGTGTGGCTGGCCCGCACCTGGTCCGATCCGAGTTTCGAAGGCGCGATCTTTTTCGACGTCGCGTGCGGCGTGACGATCCTGCTGCTCTTCGGCCGCCTCCTTTCCCGGCGGAACCAGGTCCGCACCCGGGCCGTGCTAGCGGTGCTGCAACCGCCGAAGAACGAGCCGATCACCGTCATTCGGAAGAACAAGTCGGAGAAAAAGGTCATCTCCACCGCGGAGATCAGGCGCGGCGATGACGTCCTGCTGGAAACGGACATGACGTGCCCGGTGGACGGCGAGGTCATCAGCGGCCGCGGCGTCGTGGACATGGGGCCGGTCGGGGGAGTGGACCGCAAGAAGGAGCTCGTGGTCGGCGACCGGATTTACGCCGGGGCGACGAATCACGGGCAGACGCTCAAGGTGCGCGCCTACGCCACGGGCTCGCACACCCGCGTGGCCGCGATGGGGCGCTGGTTCACCCATGCCGCGCAGGACGAGAACCGGATGGCGCAGATCACCAACCGCTCGGCCAGCCTGCTGGTGCCGTGGGCTTTTGCCATTGCGGTGGTGAACTTCTGCATGTGGTTGATCTTCAACGGCTCCCTGGACGCCGCCGTGGCGACCAGCCTCTCTGTCCTCGCGGCGGTGGGGCCGGTGGCGCTGGCACTCTCCGCGCCCCTGGCTCTGCGCCTGGGGCTTGCTCGGGCGGCGAATTACGGCATCCTGCTGCGCGATTCCGCGACGATCCACCGGCTCTCCGGCGTGGATTCGATCATCTTCAACCGGCTGGGAACCCTCACCCGCGCCCCGATGAACGTGGTCAACGTGACGGCGGCTCATGGGGAGAATCCGGAGCTGGTGCTGCGCGTGGCGTCGTCCCTGATGATGGAGTCCGATCACGCGGTCTCGAAGGCGATCGTCCGCGCGGACCGCGAGACCCGCGACGCTAATTCCGGCTTCGACTCGATCCCGGTGTGGCTGGAGACCGGCGAGGTGAAGGTGAACTCCGAGGGCACCTTCGTGGGGTCGATCGACATCCCGATGCCGCCGAAGGGCAAGAGCTACAAGGACGTGGTGCGCCGCGACCGGCACGAGCTGCCGGCGTCCCCGGAGCTGACGGATGACGAGAACGTGCGGCGCGTGACCGCCCGCATCTGGCGCCCCCGGGACGTCGGCGAGGTCCGCGACCCGCACCTGGCCTCGGCCACGCTGTCCGGTGGCAGCCCGGTGGTCGTGTCCTGGAAGGGCAAGGATCGCGGCGTGATTAACATCGCGGATGCTTTTAAGGACGACGCCGCCCTCGCGATCGAGGAACTGGAATTGATGGGGGTGGAGACGCTGATGATGTCCCGCGACATGTACCCGGTGGCCCGCCACCTCGCGGATTCCATCGGCGTGTCCACGGTGCTGGCCGGCGTGGTGCCAGGCAAGAAGGCCAAGGCCGTGCGCGGCGTGCATGCCCGCGGGCACCGGGTGGCGATGGTCGGCGACCAGGATTCGATCGGCGCACTGCGGGTGGCGGATGTGGGCATCCTCATGGGTTCCCCGAGCCGGACGGATGCCGATAGCGCGGACGTGGTCCTACTTCGGGACGACGTCATGGCGATCCCCACCCTGATTAACTTCGTCCGCCACGTGCGCAATACCGTGGACTGGAATGTGTGGCTGGCCTGGGCGTATAACGCCATCGCGATCACCCTGGCTGTGGCGGGCGTGATGAACCCGATGGCCGCCACGGTGGTGATGCTGCTGAGTTCCACCATGATCGAGTGGCGCAGCTCCCGCATCCTGCGTCACAACTACAACGCCGCCACGATGCGGCACACGCACACCTGGCAGGGCTGGGTCGAGCGGCTGCGCAGCCGCCGGGAGCGCCGCCGCCGGGCGGAGC
>DWUR01000052.1 GCA_019120635.1 Candidatus Corynebacterium intestinavium
GTCGATGGCGTCTCAGTGGTGTGCGCGGCTACGACGGCAATGCGTTCATTGATGCCTTGGCGCAGGGCGCGACGGCGCGCGTTGCGGGCAGCCTGGATCTCCTTGAGACTGATCTTCTCGTCGTGATGGTCCTGGTTGACGGCCTTGCACAGGAACTCGTCGTGGTCGAACACGCGGATCTCAGTGATATCGCGCGGGTCGTAGCGGATCACCACCGGCCGTCCGACGTAGCCGGCCAGCGTCGGGGAGACGTAGCGCAGCCCCTGGAAGCGGATGCCATCACGGCGCACCACCCGGGACTGGGCGACCGTGAGCAGCAGCCCGTCGAGGTCTTCCAGGCTCTCGGGCATGCGCGGCAGCCAGCCCTCGGCGATCCACGCGGTGCGCGGCGAGGCACCGAGCTCGCTGTGGGTCCGGTCGTTGTAGGTGGCCACGAACCCCTCCACCGCGCTGTCGAGCTCGGCCAGGGACAGCTTCGGCGTCGGCGCGGGATGGCCCTCGGTGATGTGGCCGGGCAGGTCAGCGAGAAGCTCGGTGTTGACGGTGCCGAAGAACCGCTCGATCTTGCCCCGGCCCTGGGGACGGGCGACGGTGGAGTGGATCAGCCGGATGTGCAGGTCAACAGCGGTGCCGGCGAGGTGGCGGCTGATGAAGTCACTGCCGTGGTCGACATAGAGCACGTCCGGCAGCCCGCACATCGGCCACGCGGGGTCGCTCTTGTGCCAGATAGCCTGCCGCAGCGCCAGGGCGGTGTTCATCGCGGACGGCGCACCCAGGAAGACGGTGTAGCCGCAGATCGCGCGGGAGCAGTCATCGAGGATCGTCGTCAGCCAGGGGCGGACTGGTTTGCCGTCGGTGCCCACCACGAGAATGTCGAGCAGCGTGTGGTCACTTTGCCACATCGCATTCGGTTGTTCGGCGTGCCGGCGCAGCACCAGTTCGTGCTTGTCCCGGTAGGACGCCGCGCCCTCCAGGGCTAGGGTGACCATGCCCGGATCGAGGGCACCCGCGATCGAGCGGACCACCCCGTAGGAAGGCACCGGCCACCCTCGGGTACCGCAGATGTCGGTGACCTTGCGGTGGATCGTGGCGATCGCGGGCCGGGGCTTGCTGAGCGCCAGGCCCTCGATCAACCGCACGAGCTCCCTGGGCAGATGGTGGGCGCCGGCGTCCGAGCGCTGGCCTGTCTCCAGGCCCGCGTACCCGTCGGCACGGTAGCGGGCGTGCCAGCGCTCCAGGGTGCGCAGGCTGATCCCGGTCTCCCGGGCCAGGGCGCTCAGCGGGATACCGTCCTCGACGTGCAGCCGCAGGATGCGCCACCGCGCCGGCCCGTCCACCTCACACCTGCTCGGCGACGGCCTCGCGGGCACGGGCCGCCTGCCGATGGCGATAGAGCGTCGCCCGGGACCAGCCGACGAGTCGGGCGGCGTCCTCGGCGGTGCGGCCCTTCGCGCGGGCATCGCCCGCGATTTCGAGCTTCTCCGCGATCACGGCCGGGTCGACCGGGGGTCGGCCGAAGCGGGTGCCGTTCTGCTTCGCCGCGGCGATCCCCGCATTGACGCGTTCGGTGATCAGCTCGCGCTCATACTCGGCCAAGGTCGCGAGCATGCCCAGCATCATCCGGCCCGATGTCGTCTCCGGGTCGATCCCGTCCGAGACCGATCTGATCTTCACGCCCTGGCCGCGCAGCAGCGTGACCGTATTCAGGACGTCGAGCAGGGACCGGCCCAGCCGGTCGATGCGCCACACCACCACCGTGTCGCCGTCCTCGGCGTAGTCCAGCAGACGTTTCATCCCCGGTCGCTCGATCGCGGTCCGGCTACCCGAGGTCACATCGGAGAACACGTCCCGCTTCTGCACCCCGCCCTCCACCAGCGCATCGACTTGCAGCTGCGCGTCCTGCGTCGCCGTGCTCACCCGCGTATATCCCAGAAGCCTCATACCCCCAGCATGGTGCAGAAAGTCCTGGAAGTCACCGCCTTGAGGCACTTTCCGTCGAGACGACTTCGCAAGACAATCCCGAGAGCGCGTTCACGCAGGAAGCGAACCTGAGGCCGACCACCCGCTGAAAGTCTCATAAACCTGTACCCAACTGAGGCACCAGCTCGTCCGGTTTTGCCTGCATCGAAGTGCCGCGCCTTCGCTCTAAAACCTTCCAAGCTTCGCCGCCCGCACGCCATGCATAGCGCGCGCCGTGAGTCTCTCCCTCCGTCGACTTAACTACACCATCCATCCGGTACAGTTATGTCGTTCACGACGAGGGGAAGACGCGCATGTCCGCGATGACGAAGAGGCGACGCTGGTCGCTGCTGGTGACGGTTGGAGCAGGTCTGCTGCTGATCACCTTGGATAACTCGATTCTCTACACGGCCCTGCCGACGCTGACTGAGGAACTGCAGGCTTCGAACACACAGAACCTCTGGATCATCAATGCCTACCCCCTGGTGATGGCGGGGCTGTTGCTGGGCAGCGGAACCCTGGGGGATCGCATCGGCCACACGCGGATGTTTGTTGTCGGTCTGGTGATCTTCGGACTGGCTTCCCTGCTGGCAGCGTTCGCTCCGTCACCCGAGGTCCTGATCGCTGCGCGTGCTGTGCTCGCTGTCGGTGCGGCAGCGATGATGCCGGCCACCCTGGCGCTGATCCGCACCACTTTCACGGTCGAGCGTGAGCGCAATATCGCCATCGCGGTCTGGGGAAGTATGTCGGTCATCGGGTTCGCCCTCGGCCCGATTATTGGCGGCACACTCCTTGAGTTCTTCTGGTGGGGCTCGGTGTTCTTGATCAACGTGCCCGTTGTGGTGCTGGCGCTGGTCGCTACCTGGCTGATCCGCCCGGCCAACGACCCGGATCCCTCGAAGCGATGGGATGCCATCTCCTCGATCTTGGTGATGATCGGGCTTGTCGGAACGGTGATGGCCATCAAAGAGATCGGCCACGCGCCGCCCTCGGCAACGACCATCATTGTTGCGCTGCTCGTTGCTGCCATCGGGTTCTGGCTGTTCGTGCGCCGTCAGCGAGGTATGGAGCAACCTCTGTTGGAGTTCTCCATCTTCGGCAACCCGGCGTTCACTGCCGGAGTGCTGGCCGCGTCGTTCGCGATGTTCGCGATCGGGGGCATCCAGCTCGTCACCACGCAGCGATTCCAGCAGGTCGCCGGATTCAGCCCGCTGGAAGCTGGGCTCTTGGTCGCCGCGATCGCCGTGGGCACGTTGCCGACAGCGCTCCTGGGGGGCGCGTTCCTGCACCGCACCGG
Source organism: Candidatus Corynebacterium intestinavium (assembly GCA_019120635.1). Lineage (GTDB taxonomy): Bacteria > Actinomycetota > Actinomycetes > Mycobacteriales > Mycobacteriaceae > Corynebacterium > Corynebacterium intestinavium. Next base: position 3,257 of record DWUR01000052.1, read on the forward strand.
ACTGCTCGCGCTCATCACCGGCGGTCTCGCCTTCGCCACCGGCGGCGTCGTGGTGACGGTCATCGGATTCCAGTCGTCCTTCGGCGTGCTGATCCTCGGACTGCTGTTGACCGGAGCTGGTATCGGAGCCGCCTTGGCGGTCGCCTCCACCGCGATTATCGGGAACGTGCCGGTGCGCCGAGCAGGCATGGCCGCCTCGATCGAAGAAGTCTCCTACGAGTTCGGCAGCCTCATTGCAGTGTCCGTGCTCGGGAGCCTGCTCACGGCTATCTACGGCGCACGCGTCGTTCTACCCGACGGCGCCCCGGACGCGGCTGGCAACAGCATCGCTGAGGCACAGGCTGCTGCGCAGGGTGACGCAGAGATCCTCCAGGCGGCGGCGACGGCTTTCGACTCCGCCTACCTCGTTGTGATGCTGGTCGTCGCAGTCGTTCTCGCGGTGGGCGCAGTCATCACCGGAGTGCTTCTGCGCCGGTACCTGCCTGGCACCCAGTCACAGCTGCACTCCGAGCACTGACCGAGAAAGGACCGCCCATGCGGACCAGTAAACGGGACACGATCCTCAAGGCCGCCCTCAGCGTTGTCGAGACCGACGGCGTCACGGCGATCACGTACGAATCCGTCGCCGCCGCCTCCGGACTCACCAAAGGCGGGCTGCTCTACCACTTCCCCTCGAAGGACGCCATGATGCTCGCGCTGCACGAACATCAAGCCCAGCACTGGGACGAGGAGATGATCCACGCACTGGGCAAGGACCCGGATGAGGCATCGCAGGATGAGCGACTCGCCGCCTATGCCCGAGTCAGCGCCCGCGGCGCCACCGGCGCGGAGTTACTGCTTATGCTCGAAGCGAGCACCGACAGCGAGCTCAGCAAGCCGTGGAAACGAGTCATCACTCGCTGGGTCCCCGACCCCGCCAGCATCGACCCGACCGACCCTCGGGCACTGCAGAAGATGGTCGCCTACCTCGCTGCCGACGGTCTTTGGCTCAGCGAATCCGTCGGCGCGATCCCACTACCCCACCAGCTGCGCGCCGCGCTGGCAGAGCACCTCGCCCGCTCCGTCGCGGACGCAGACGAACTCCCGAGCAACGAGGCGAACCAATGAGCGCAAGCACCCAGCAGCGTTATGGACTTCCGCTTGTGGCAAGAGTCTCCATCGTCGCGGCCTTTCTCGAAGCCTTCACCTGGGCTGGTCTGCTCGCGGGGATGTTCCTCAAGTACGTGACGGGCACAACCGACGTCGGTGTCAGCATCTTCGGCGCCCTGCACGGCGGCATGTTCCTCATCTACCTCGCCATAGCGCTCATCACCGCCATCACCCTGCGGTGGCCATGGCGGGTCACAGCTCTCTCGATCATCGCCGCGGTACCGCCACTGACGACCATTCCCCTGGAGATCTGGCTACGTCGACGAGGACACCTCAGCTGCTGACGATGACACTGCCGCCCTCGCATCGGCGGCAGGACTCTCGACCACGGACGGCCAGACCACGCTTGTCATCGGTACCACCAACTAAAGCCGCCACGGAGCATCGACAGAACACCGCCATTTACCGGCGAAGGTCACAGGATTTCCGGCCCGCCGGCACCTCTCCCCGCCGGCTGGCGAGCCCGCCCAGAAACGATCGTTATTGGGATGCGCCGGTCGCGCCGGCGAGGAGTTGATGACGTGCGAGGTCGCGGTAGAGGTGACTGCTGTTCAGGAGTTCGGTGTGGGTGCCGGTGGCGGTGACGCGGCCGGCGTCGAGGACGATGATCTGGTCGGCATCGGCCACGGTGGCCAGCCGGTGGGCCACGATCAGCACGGTTCGCCCGACGGCAGACAGGCCCGCGCCCACGACGAGGCCGACCAGCACCGCGACCGCACCGGTGAGTGCTCGTCCCTCTCCCACGGCGGTGATGACCTGGTTGACCATCACCGGCTGCGCTAGGTTCAGCCCGGCACCCACCAACGAGATGACCAGCACGATCACCAGCACGCCGCGGTGCTCCCGCAGGTAAGAAAACAACTCACGCAGTCCCGCCTTGGGCGGTGCGGCAGTCTCGCTGTCAGTCACGGCTGAACCTTGTTCCGCCGTACTTCTTGTGGACCGCCTGCCGACTCACGCCCAGCAGACGAGCGATCTGCGCCCACGACGCACCACTCATCCTCGCCCGCCGCACAATAACCGCCTCCGCGCGATTGACCTCGCGATGCAGCTCGGCCACCGCGGCCAGCGCCCGCAGCGGGTCATCGTCGCCCGCCTGGATCACCAATGCGCTCATCTCCTGCTTACCCATCTCAACCGCTCTCCTTCGCGCCTAGGTGTAGGAGGGCAGGACGTTGGTGACGCCAGCACGGAGCCGAGATGCTGGGGGATGTCCGCCCGCTCCGCTGTGGGGGCGGTGGTAGTTGTAGTGGATATTCCAGATTCCGATCGCGGTGTCGCGGGCTTCTTCGCTCTCGAACTCTCGGGCGTACAGCAGCTCTTCGGCCAGGATTCTTTGGTAGCGCTCTACCTTCCCGTTGTGTCGCGGCGTGTAGGGCCTGGTCTTCTGGTGGCGCGTGCGGTTGCCTACGATCCGAGCAAAGTCGCCCGAGCGGTAGCACGCACCGTTGTCGGTGATGATGCGGTGGATGTGCGAGATCCCGTGCGCGGCGAACCAGGCCTTAGCTCGGGCGAGGAACGCTGCCGCGGTGGTTCCCTTCTCGTCGGTCAGCGGCTCGGTGTACGAGAGTCGGGAGAATCCGTCGACGGCGGAGTGCAGGTAGGTGTACCCCCGCTTCGCCCCAGCTGACTTCGCGCGACCCGCGGTCCTAGCCTGGTCGCTGTTGCGCCCATGAATGCGCCAGCCGCCGCCGTCAGGGATTCGGCCGACCTTCTTCACGTCGAGGTGCACCATATGGCCGGGCCAGCGAGCGGTGATCTTCCCAGGCTTGCGATTGATATCGCCGCCAGGGTCGATGAATCGGCGTCGACCAAGGCCGAGCCGGCTCAGGTGTCGGCTGACGGTACGCCGGTTGATCCTGACGTCCAGCTCGGCGAGCTCGTAGGCAATGCGCTGGGCGGACCACTTGTGCTCTCGCCGCCAGACCTCGATCTGTTGGATGACACAGGCGGCTGTCGCGGTACTGCTGTGGTGGGGCGTCGAAGCACGGTCTTGGAGCCCGGCTTCGCCATGGCGTCTCCACCGGTTGACCCACTTCGAAGCGCACGCGCGTGAGATGCCCATCTCGGCAGCTACGTGCGCGATCGGCCGGGTCAGGCACCGATTCACGAGCCGGCGTCGACCTTCAAGGCTCAACGGAGCATTAGCGTGCGTCACTTGGCAGCCTCCACATTCCGTACCCGCGGGGCGATCATGCGCAGCGTGGGCAGCATCACGAGGAGTGCGAGAGCGGTCAGCGCGGTCGCTGCCCACACGGGACCAAGGTTGCTCGAGCTCTCGAGCGCTACCGCTCCGAGCGCCGGACCAGCAGCGGCCCCGATGTTGAGAGCGGCAGTCGCGTAGGAACCACCCATGGTGGGCGCTTCCGATGCTGCGTAGAGCACTCGAGCGATCATGGTGCTTCCCACAGCGAATGCCAGCATTCCCAGCAGGAACACCAGGACGAGCAGCGGCACGGAGTGCCCAGCAAGCACCGCGAGCAACAGCCACCCAACTAACAGGAGCGGCGCGGCCACAACGAGGAGCGTTCGCGGGTGCTGGTCAGACAGTCGCCCGGCAATGCTGACTCCCATGAAGGACCCGATGCCGAACAACACCAGAGCCACCGGTACCCACACCTGGCCCAGACCCGCTGTCCCGGTCACGACCGGCGCGAGGAACGTAAACGCGGCGAAAGTCCCGCCATTGACCAGCGCAGCGAGCAGCATCGCCGTGAAAAGACGGGGCACGCGGAGCTGCGCCAACTCGAAGGCGAGAGACAGGCCATCGTTGGCTTCGTCCTGCGTGTCTCTCGGCTGTGGACGGATCCCGGTGAGGATGCCGATTGCAGCAGGAACGCACAGGAAGGCTACCGCCCAGAACGTGGCCCGCCATCCCAGCGCCGTGCCAAGTAGAGCCCCCGCGGGAACACCGGCGACCATGGCGATCGTGGTGCCCGAGAGGAGGATGGCAAGAGCGCGGCCCTTCCGGCTGGGGGCCACGAGGCGGGTCGCGGTGCTGAGTGCAACGGCCAGGAACCCGGCGTTAGCAACCGCAGCAACCACACGAGTTGCGAACAGCACGGAGAAGGTCTCGGCAGTGGCGGCGACGACGTGACAGGCAGCGAAGATGACCACGCACCCGAGCAAGGTGGTCCGGGCGGGCCACCGACGGGTGAGAGCTGCCATGGCGGGCGCACCGAGAATCATCCCGACCGCAAAGGCAGAGGTGAGTAACCCAGCTGTGCCGACAGAGACACCGACACTGGCG
>DWUR01000053.1 GCA_019120635.1 Candidatus Corynebacterium intestinavium
GACCTGAACCTCCAGGCCAACCTTGCCGAGCAGCGACTTCACGTCGGTGGGGTCCATGTCCACGAACTGCTGGATCGTGTAAACGCCAACGTCGGCGAGTTTGGCCTGAGCGACCCGGCCAATCCCCCATAGGTCGCCCACGGGGCGTGGGCCGAAGGTGCCCATCCGGTCCTCCACCACGAAGATCCCGTGGGGCTTGGCGAGGTCACTGGCCATCTTCGCGTCCAGCTTGGTGCTCGCCATGCCGATGGAGCAGGGCAGCTCAGTGGCCTCCTCCACCGCGCGCTGGAGGTCCTCCGCCCACCGGCGGGCGGCCGCGGCATCCGCCAATCCCTGGGGCTCGGCGAAGCCCTCGTCCACCGAGAGCTGCTCCACCACACCCGCGCGCTCGGCGATGACCTGGAAGATCCGCCGGGAAATGGTTTTATACAGCACCGACCGGGGCTGGACCACGATCGCCCGGTTGTGGCACAGCCGAATCGCCTGGTGCATCGGCATGGCCGAGCGCGCGCCGTACACGCGCGCCTCGTAGCTCGCCCCGGCCACGACCCCGCGCCCCGACATCCCACCCACGAGGACGGGCCGGTCGCGCAGGGTCGGCCGGGTGAGCTGCTCCACGGACGCATAGAACGCGTCCATGTCGATGTGGGCGACCCAGCGCATGGCGGCTTAGCGAGCCACCTTTGCTACCTCGGCGGTCACGCCGTCCACGATCCCGTGGCCCAGCTCCTCGCCGGTGAGCACCTCGTACTCCACCGCGAGGACCTCTTCGGCGATGTGGCCGATGTGCTGGTCTGCCCAGTCCTTCTTCTCCGCCGGCACCGACAGGCGCAGGCGGATGCGGTCGGAGACCTCGAAGCCCTCGTTCTTGCGGGCATCCTGCAGGCCGCGGATGACGTCCGCCGCCCAGCCTTCGGCCTCCAGCTCCGGGGTGACGGTCGTGTCGAGGACCACCAGGCCGTCGACCCCACCCGGGCCCGCGACGCGCGCGGTGGAGTCCGGGTTCTCCGCAACGAGGCGCTCGGTGTACAGCTCCGGGGTCAGGACGATGTCGCCGTCGACGACGACGTTCTCGCCTTCGCGGACGTAGTTACCGGCCTTGACGTTCTTGATCGCACGCTGGACGTCGCGGCCGAGCGTCGGACCAGCGACCTTCGCGTTGACGACGACCTCGAAGCTACCTGCGGAGTCGACGTCATCCGTCAACTCCACGTCTTTGACGTTGACCTCGTCGCGGATGGTGGCGGCGAAGTCCGCGAGCCGTGCAGACTCCGGCAGCGCGACCGTGAGCTTCGGCAGCGGCAGACGGTTGCGCAGCTTATTGGACTTGCGCACCGAGCTGGCCGAGGAGCAGACCGCACGGGTGGCGTCCATCGCGTCGACGAGCTCCGCGTCGGCCGGGAAGTCCTCTGCCTTCGGGTAGTCCGCCAGGTGGACGGAGCGCTCGCCGGTCAGCCCGCGCCAGATAACCTCGGAGATGTACGGCAGCAGCGGCGCGGTCACGCGGGTGGCCACCTCGAGCACCGTGTACAGGGTGTCGAAGGCCTCCGGGTGGGCCTCCTGGCCGGCCCAGAAACGGTCGCGGGAGCGGCGCACGTACCAATTGGTGAGGATGTCGGCGTACTGGCGCACCTCGTCGCAGGCGTCCGCGATGCGGGTATCGGCCAGGGCCTTGTCCACGTTGGCCACCAGGTCGTGGGTCTTGGCGAGGATGTAGCGGTCCAGCACGTTATCGGAGTCCACGGACCAGCGTGCCTCCTCGGAGGCGTAGAGCTGCAGGAAGCTGTACGCATTCCAGATCGGCAGCAGCGCCTGGCGCACGCCCTCGCGGATGCCCTGCTCGGTGACGATCAGGTTGCCACCACGCAGGATCGGGCTGGACATCAGGAACCAGCGCATCGCGTCGGAGCCGTCGCGGTCAAAGACCTCGTTGACGTCCGGGTAGTTGCCCTTGGACTTGGACATCTTCAGCCCGTCGGAGCCCAGGACGATGCCGTGGGCGACGACCTTCTTGAAGGCCGGTCGGTCGAACAGCGCCGTGGAGAGCACGTGCTGGACGTAGAACCAGCCGCGGGACTGGCCGGAGTACTCGACGATGAAGTCCGCCGGCTGCTCCTCCTCGAAGGCCGCCACGTTCTCAAACGGATAGTGGTACTGGGCGAAAGGCATGGAGCCGGACTCGAACCAGCAGTCGAGGACGTCCGGGACGCGGCGCATCATGGACTTACCGGTCGGGTCGTCCGGGTTCGGACGGACCAGCTCGTCGATGTCCGGGCGGTGCAGGGACTTCGGGCGGACACCGAAGTCGGCCTCCAGCTCGGCGAGGGAGCCGTAGACGTCCACGCGCGGGTACTGCGGGTCATCGGAGACCCAGGCTGGGACCGGGGACCCCCAGTAGCGGGTGCGGGAGATGTTCCAGTCGCGGGCGCCCTCCAGCCACTTGCCGAACTGGCCGTCGCGGATGTGCTCCGGGATCCACTCGATCTCCTGATTGAGCTCCACCATGCGGTCGCGGATCTCGAGCACGTTCACGAACCAGCCGGGCAGGGCCATGTAGATCAGCGGCTCGCCGGAGCGCCAGGAGTGCGGGTAGGAGTGAACGATCGTCTGATCGCGCACGACGCGCTGCTTGGCCTTCAGGTCGCGGATGATGTCGCGGTTGGCATCGAAGACGAGCTTGCCCTGGTACTCGGGCACCAGGGAGGTGAACTTGCCGTCGGCGTCCACCGGGATGACCAGGTCGATGCCGTAGCCCTTACAGACCTCCATATCGTCCTCACCGAAGGCCGGGGCCTGGTGGACGACACCGGTGCCGTCCTCGGTGGAGACGTAGTCCGCGACAAGCACCATGAAGGCGTTGTCCCGATCAGCGAAGTGATCGAAGACCGGGGTGTACTCCAGACCCTCGAGCTCAGCACCGGTGAAGGTCGCCAGCACCTCTGGCTCCTTGCCAAGTTCCTTGGCGTAGGCGCCCAGCAGTGCACTAGCCAGCAGCAGCTTGGCGCCGGCGAAGCCCTCCACACCGTCCTCGCCAACCTTCACCAGGGAGTATTCGATCTCCGGGCCGACGGCCAGGGCGAGGTTGGACGGCAGCGTCCACGGGGTCGTCGTCCACGCGATGGCCGCGGCGTCGTGCAGCTCGGGGTGAGCTTCCCAGGTCTTGGTGGCCGGGTAGCCCTCACGTGCGCCGGTAAACGGCATGGTCACGGTGACGGTCGGGTCCTGGCGGTCGCGGTAGGAGTCGTCAAGGCGGGTCTCCTGGTTGGACAGCGGGGTGTGCTCGGCCCAGGAGTACGGCAGCACGCGGAAGCCCTGGTAGATCAGGCCCTTGTCGTAGAGCTCCTTGAAGGCCCACATGACGGACTCCATGTAGTCCTGGTCCATAGTCTTGTAGCCGTTTTCGAAGTCCACCCAGCGGGCCTGGCGGGTGACGTAGTTCTCCCACTCATCGGCGTAGTGCATGACGGACTTGGCGCAGTACTCGTTGAAGCGGTCCAGCCCCATGGACTCGATCTCGCCCTTGTCCTTGATGCCCAGCTGCTTCTCCGCCTCCAGCTCGGCGGGCAGGCCGTGGCAGTCCCAGCCGAAGACGCGCGGGACGTGGTAGCCGGCCATGGTGCGGTAGCGCGGGACGATGTCCTTGACGTAGCCGGTGAGCAGGTGGCCGTAGTGCGGCAGGCCATTGGCGAACGGTGGGCCGTCGTTGAAGACGTATTCCTCGTTGTCCTTGCGGTTATCGAGGCTGGCCTGGAAGGTATTGTCCTTCTTCCAGTACTTCAGTACCTCTTCTTCCATGGCCGGGAAGTTACTGCCTCCGCCGCTCATGTCGACGCGGGGGTAGACGCCGCCAGCTGGTGTAGCCATAAGAAAAACCTCGTCTCTGGTGCTTAAAGTGAAATTTCTTTGAAGCACAGGGACGAGGATTCGCGGTACCACCCTGCTTGAAGCCTGCCGTGGGCGCCACCCGCCCGTTGGAAAGGCTTCCTCTTATCTTGCGTTGTTGTACGGGACGCGACTCCGCTCGGTTCTACTGGGCTTCCCTGGTGGGGGCTGTTCTTCCGAGGCGCTCGCCGGTGATGGCCGGGTCTTAGCGTTAGGTTGGCTCGGTGTGGCTGCCAACCCTAGGGGTAAAGCTATGTAGTTATTTTTTGCTCTTACGGTGCTGGATGGCCTCCGCGATGGAGAGCAGGACTCCGATGGCTGCGATGATCACGCATATCCAGGCCCAGGTGACTGAGCCTAGGTAGAGCGCCACCAGGAGTGCTGCGAATCCGAGGGCCGCGAGGCCCAATGAGGCCACGAGCATGATCGCTAGTTGCGCTCGCCTTCACCCTCGACGGCCTTCGGCGCTGCGGTGCCGCGGCTGTTGAGGTCCTCAAGCTGGGACTCGAGGAAGGTCTTCAGGCGGGTGCGGTACTCGCGCTCGTAGGTGCGCAGCTCCTCGATGCGGGCTTCGAGAGCGGTCTGCTGCTTCTTGACCGTGGTCATGATCTCGGTGTGCTTGCGCTCGGCGTCCTGCTGCAGGGCGTTGGCCTTCTCCTGTGCCTGGCGCACGGTGGCCTCTGCCTGAGCGTTGGCGTCGGAGACCATGGTCTCGGACTTCTGCTTCGCGTCAGCCAGCTGGGTCTCAGACTGCTGCTTCGCGTCGGCCAGCATCTTCTCGGAGCGGGTCTTCGCGTCAGATAGCTGCTCCTCGGAGCGCTTCTGGGAATCCGCCAGCTGGCTCTTCGCGGTGGAGTCCGCGTTATCCAGGGTCTTCTTCGCCTCGGCGCGGGCCTCATCCAGCATGG
>DWUR01000054.1 GCA_019120635.1 Candidatus Corynebacterium intestinavium
GTGCGCAACCACATCTCCAGCATCATGTCGAAGACCGGCGCGGGGAACCGCTTCGAGGCTGCCCACCTGGCGAAGGCGAACGGCTGGATCTAGCCCGCTGCCCGGGAAACCCAGCCAGGTTCGGCATGTGCCGCCTTAGCCGCTGCCTCAGGCCAGCCCCCTAGTTCTCCAATGCTTTGCCGAACTTGATAAACGAGTTCCTGCCGACGAGAAACTTTCTTCGGGTTAGCTGCCCGAAGATCTCGCGGCTTTCCACGGAATCCTTCGTGACACGCACGAGCAGCGGGCGGCTGCCGTCCTCAACGAGGTAGAAGGAATCACCGCTCAAGGAGTTCCTCACCTCAGAAAAGAAATTGGGCACCCCGTCGAAGGCAATCTCGTTGAACCACTGAACAGCCGACTCGCCTTTGCTGTTCTTCTTCTCCCGCAGCAGGGGTGTGATCACGGCGTGCGGGAAGACCTGTCGAACCGCGGTGTGCGCCTGCGTCCCCTTCGCTAGGAACCTACCCCCGGTCTTCTCCAGGGACTTGACGTCGACGGCCACGTGGCTGGTCGTTTTGCCCAGTACCGCTCCCTCTTCGCCCAGGAGGTCATTGGTGCTGACCCCAAACACGGCAGCAAGCCTCTTGAGGGCCTCGATATCGGGCGCGCTGTCCCCCGACTCCCAATCTTGCACGTCTTCCCAGGCGACCACGAGCTTGTCTGCGAGCTCGGCCTGGGAAAGCCCGGCCTTGCTACGGAGAGCCTTGATGCGCTTCGCCAGTGTCATGCAAGGAATCCTAACCGCTGCTGCGGGAACTCCCGGAAGCGATGGCTCGATATGGTCGACATCCGGTCGCTTCCGGTCACCGCGAGTCAAAACCCGCTAGGTGCGCTTCGCGTAGCGCATGCCCTCGATGACCTCACCGTTATCGAAAATGACGGGGCGGCCGTACTCCAGGCCGGGCCCGTCGTCGTACTTCTTCATCAGGTAGTCGTTGAGCTGCTGCATATCCTTGACCACGATGGCCTGATAGGGCATGTCGAAGGCGATTTTCTCCAAGAAAAGGATCTTGCCCTCATAGGGCACCGCGATCCCGGTATGCCCAACGAAAAGGGTGGCCGGGTCGGTCAGGGCGTCGTGGGAGAACATCGAGATCACACGGGCCTTCGTGTCCGCGAACCTGATGCCGCGGTCTGTGGCATAGGCCTTGATATCTGCGATGTGCTGGGCCGCGTCCTGGCTCCTGGTGGTGGGAATGGCTCCATAGAAGGCCTCAAAACGCTTACGCTCGGCGCTGGTCAGGAGCTCCTCCGGTGCGTTGTTGAGGGACTCTTCATCCAGGAATAGCAGCGAGGCGTCGGGGTTGGACTCGTCCTCCATGCTGACCAGGGACTGTGCGAGCGTGAAAGTGTTGATCCGGCAGTTGGTACCCGGATAGCGCTGGCCGTGGTGTTTCTGCCACGCGCTGCAGGGGCGTTTATTCTGTAAATATGACTTATTCCAGTGTGATCACCAAGCCTCAGCCCAGCGACGTCGACATCGCACAGGCTCACACCCTCGAGCCCATCGCGGACATCGCCGAGCGCGCCGGAATCCCCGCCGAAGCACTCATCCCTTACGGCACCACCAAGGCCAAGGTGGACGTCCCCGCCCTGCGCAGCACCGACGTGTGGACCAAGCCCCTGGGCCGCACCGTTCTCGTCACCGCCATGTCCCCCACCCCGGCGGGCGAAGGCAAGTCCACCACCCTGATCGGCCTGGCCGACGCCCTGCGTACCGCCGGGCAAAACACCATCGTCGCGATCCGCGAACCATCCCAGGGCCCAGTCATGGGCATCAAGGGTGGCGCGGCCGGCGGCGGCTACGCGCAGATCGTCCCGATGGAGGACATCAACCTCCACCTCACCGGCGACATGCACGCCCTCACCGCCGCAAACAACACACTGGCCGCCCTCATCGACAACCACATCCAGCAGGGCAACGAGCTGGGCATCGACCCGCGCCGGGTCACCTGGCGCCGCTGCATGGACGTCAACGACCGCAGCCTGCGTTCCATCGTCACCGGCCTCGGCGGCCCTGCCCACGGCACCCCGCGCGAAGCGGGCTTCGACATCACCGCCGCCAGCGAGATGATGGCGATCCTCTGCCTCGCCACGGACCTGGCTGATCTGAAGGCCAAGCTCGCCAACATCGTGATCGGCCAGACCTATAGTGGCGGGCCGGTCACCGTAGGCGACCTGCAGGTCGAGGGCGCGCTCACCGCCCTGCTGCGCGACGCGCTAAACCCCAACCTCGTGCAGACCCTCGGCGGCACCCCGGCGCTCATCCACGGCGGCCCCTTCGCCAACATCGCGCACGGCTGCAACAGCCTCATCGCCACCCAGACCGCCCGCCGCCTCGGGGACATCGTCGTCACGGAAGCCGGCTTCGGCTCCGACCTCGGCGCGGAGAAGTTCTTCGACATCAAAGCCCGCGAGGGCAGCATCGACGTGGACGCGGCCGTCGTCGTCGCGACCATCCGCTCCCTGAAGTACAACGGCGGCGTCGCGAAGGAGGACCTGAACAGCGAAAACCTGGCCGCCCTGGACGAGGGACTGAAGAACCTCGAGCGCCACGTGAAGAACATGGAGAAGTTCGGCACCACCCCGGTCGTCGCGCTGAACCTCTTCACCTCCGACACCGACGTCGAGCGCGAACACGTCGCCGAGTGGGCTGAAAAGCTGGGCGTGCGCCTGGCCGAGTCCACCGTCTGGGCCGAGGGTGGCGCCGGCGCCACCGAGCTGGCCCAGCAGGTACTCGAGGTCATCGAGTCCGGCGAGACCCCGCAGGCCAGCTCCCAGCAGCTCTACGATCCGGCCGAGGGCCTGGCCGAGTCCATCAAGACCATCGCGACCCGCATCTACGGCGCCAGTGGCGTGGAGTTCTCCACCAAGGCCAAGAAGGACCTGCAGTTCCTCGCCGAGCACGGCTGGGACAAACTGCCAGTGTGCATCTCCAAGACCCAGTACAGCTTCTCCGACGACCCGGCTGAGCTGGGCGCGCCGGAAGGTCACGTGCTGCACGTCCGCGAACTGGCCCCACGCCTGGGCGCGGGCTTCGTCGTGGCGCTGACCGGACAGGTGATGACGATGCCGGGACTGCCGAAGCGGCCAGCTGCCGAGCAGATCGACGCCGCCGAGGACGGCACCATCACCGGACTGTTTTAGCGGCAAAATGGGACTACACTGATCTTCGTGCAGAATCAGGTACTCACGAAGAAACGTCCCCGCCCGGCCTTCGACCGCGGCCCCAGGCCCTACATGCGCGGGCGGTTACACACCGCCGCCGCGTGGTACTTTGGCGGGATGGGCACCGCCCTCACGATCGTGGCGCTGGCGAAATTCGGCATCTCCTGGATGCCCCTGACCACCGCCCTCTACGCGCTATGCCTGGCCGGGATGCTGAGTGTAAGCGCCCTCTATCACCGGGTTCCGTGGCGCTCCGCGGCGGCAGTCAACAGCTGGCGACGCGCCGACCACGCCATGATCGCGATCTTCATCGCCGGAACCTATGGGCCGGTGACGGTCGCCGCATTCGGCGCGAGGTGGTTCACCGGCTGGGCCTGGTTCAACACCGGCGGACTGTGGATCTTGACGGTCTGCTGGCTCGCCGCGCTGGCCGCGGTCGTGTTGAACCTGGTGTGGATCGACCACCCGCGGTGGCTCGACGCCGCCACCTACCTCACGCTCGGCTGGCTGGCCGCCATCGGCGCCGTGGGCTACTACCAGCAGCTTGGGGTCGCTGTGAGCCTGTTGATGCTGCTCGGCGGGCTGGTCTACTCGCTCGGTGCGGTGATCTACGCCAAGCAGTGGCCGAACCCCTCCCCTCGTTGGTTCGGCTTCCACGAGGTCTTCCACGCTGCCACCATCGTGGCAGCGCTTCTGCACCACATCGCAATCTGGGTGCTCGTGCTGCGCTAACGCGCGAGGTCGCTTCCGCTAGCGCTTCTTTTTCTTCTCCCGGATGCGGATCGCGATGCGCACCGGGGAGCCCTCGAAGCCGAAGGTCTCGCGCAGCTTGCGCTCCAGGAAGCGGCGATAGCCGTGCTCCAGGAAGCCGGTGGTGAAAAGCACGATGACCGGCGGGCGAGAGGAGGCCTGCGTGGCGAAGAGCACGCGTGGCAGGCGGCCACCACGCATCGGCGGCGGGGTCTCCGCGATCACCGCACGCAACCAGGTGTTCAGCTGGCCGGTCGGGATGCGCTGATCCCAGCTCTCCAGAGCCTCTAGCATCGCTGGCTCCAGCTTCTGCAGAGCACGACCCGTCTTGGCGGAGATGTTCACCCGGCGGGCCCATGGCACGTGCGAAAGCTGCAGATCGATCTCGCGTTCCAGTAGCTCCCGGCGATCCTCGTCCACCAGGTCCCACTTATTGAACGCCACGACCAGCGCCTTACCGGCGTCCAGGATCATCCGCAGCACGCGCTGATCCTGCTCCGCGATGGGCTCGGAGGCGTCCACCAGGAACACCACGACCTCACTGGCATCAATCGCGGCGCGGGTGCGCAGCGAGGCGTAGTACTCGTGCCCCACCGCGTTCTTCACCTTCTTGCGGATACCGGCGGTATCCACGAAGCGCCAGGTGCGTTCCTCCAGCTCGACGATGGAGTCCACCGGGTCCACCGTGGTGCCCGCAACGTTATCCACCACCGAGCGCTGCTCGCCGGAGATCTTGTTCAGCAGCGAGGACTTACCCACGTTTGGCCGGCCCACCAGTGCCACGCGACGCGGGCCAGAGACCACCGACAGCTCTCGCGGCTTCTCCGGGAAGACCTCCAGTAGCTTGTCCAGCACGTCCGCCGCGCCACGCCCATGCAGCGCGGAGACCGGGTACGGGTTGTCCAGGCCGAGCGCCCAGAACTCCGCCATGTCCGCGTACTGCGTATCGGACTCGAACTTATTGGCCACCACGATCACCGGAACGTCGGAGCGCTGCAGCTTGCGCGCGATGACCTCATCGGTCTCGGTGATGCCGACCTTCGTGTCCACCACGAAGACGATCGCGTCTGCCGTGGCCATCGCGGTTTCCGCCTGGCGCGCGATCGCGGCGTGGATGCCCTTGGCATCCGGGTCCCAGCCGCCGGTGTCCTGCACCCAGAAGCGGCGCCCGCCCCAGTCGCCGAGGTAGGAAATGCGGTCGCGGGTGACACCCGGGAAGTCCTCCACCACGGCCTCGCGGCGCCCGATGAAGCGGTTGACCAGCGTGGACTTACCCACGTTTGGTCGACCGACGATCGCCACCGTGCACAGCGCTTCCTTCTGTGCCTCCAGCTCATCGGCGATGCCGAAGGCTTCCTCGATGGACTCCCAGTCGGTGTCCTCCTCGTCGGATTCCAGCAGGTCGAATTCCTCCGCCTGCAGATAGTGTTCGCCCAGCTGCTCCGGGTCGACCTCCCAGGTCTCGCCGTCCCAGTTCTCGGGGTCCCAGTTCTCCAGGTCCTCCTCGGAGTCCTCCTGCACCGGGGCGTCACCTTCAGCGGCGACGACGTCCCCCTCAACCGTGCGGAACACCAGACCACCGGTGTTCTCCGCGCCACCATCTGGGATATCGGAGTCCAGGTCCGATTCCTCGATCAGGCCAGCGATAGCCTCGATGACCTCCTCGATACTCATCTCGCCGGTGTCGAGGATCGTGGCATCCTCCGCCGGGCGCAGCGGGGAGGTCTCGCGGGTGGAGTCCGCCTCGTCGCGGCGCTGGACGTCGGCCAGCACAGCCTCGTAGGAAACCTCGCGGCCAGCGGCGGTGTCCTGGTCGAAGCGGCGCTGCGCGCGCACCTCGGCGCTGGCGGTCATGTACACCTTCACCGGGGCGTCCGGGAGCACGACCGTACCGATGTCACGGCCCTCGACCACGCAGCGGCCAGCGGCAGCAGCAAGGTCGCGCTGCAGCTCCACAAGATTGGTGCGGACCTCCGGGATCGCGGCGACGGCGGAGACGTGCGCGGTAACCTCCGGACCACGGATGTCCGCGGAGACGTCCTCCCCATCCAGCAGAACCTCGGTGGACTGCGGATCCTCATTGACCTGCAACGGCAGCTGAGAGGTCGCCTCGATGATGGCCTCGCTGGCCGCCGGGTCGGCCGGATCGATGCCGGCCTTCAGCACGTGCAGGGTCGCCACGCGGTACATCGCGCCCGTGTCCAGGTAGCGCGCGCCCGCGTACTGGGCGATGCGGCGGGAGACGGTGGACTTGCCGGTGCCGGACGGGCCGTCGATCGCCAGCAGGAACCCGCCCTCCTCGAGGTTGTCAATCAGCGCGAGCTGGGAGAAATCAGAGTTCATATCAGTAGTCATCCTTCAAATCCTCCCGGCTTACAGGCCCACGGCCTTGTACAGGCTCGTCAGTTCCGAACGGTTCAGCGCGCGCACGCTACCCGGCTTCTGGTCGCCGAGCTGCACCGTGTGGATCTTGGTGCGCACCAGCGCCTGAACCGGGAAGCCCGCGGCCTTCAGCAGGCGACGCACAATGTGCTTACGGCCCTCGTGCAGCTCCAGCTTGATCAGGGACTTGCCCTGCCACACATCCACGATCTGGACGTCATCGGCCTTGGCGATGCCGTCGTCCAGCTCGATGCCCTTCTTCAGCTCGTGGACCAGCCCCTTCTTCGCCTCGCCGAGCACGGTGGCCATGTAGGTCTTGGAGACCTCGTAGCTGGGGTGCATGAGGCGGTTGGCGAGCTCACCGTCGTTAGTGAGCAGCAGCAGGCCCTCGGTCTGGGCGTCCAGGCGGCCAACGTGGAACAGGCCCTGCCCCTGCTTGAGGCGCTCGTCGATGAAGTTGCCCACCGACGGGCGACCCATGTCGTCGCTCATCGTGGACTGGACGCCACGTGGCTTGTTGAAGATGTAGTAGTGCATCTCGTCGTTGACCTGGACGCGCACCCCATCGACGCGGACGACGTCCTTGTTTGGGTCGATGCGCACGCCCATCCGGTCCACGACCTTGCCGTTGACCTCGACGCGGCCCGCGGCGATCAGTTTCTCGCTCATGCGGCGGCTGGCCACGCCGGCGGCTGCCAGGACCTTCTGCAGGCGGACCTTGTCCTCCGCAGCTGGGGCGGCCTTCTGCTCTGACTTTGTGACGTGCTGGTGGCGGGCCGGCTTGGCCTTCGGGACGAAGGTCTCGGCGCCGCCGGGCTTCGCAGCGTTCTTTTCCGGTATGCCATCTCGGCGAGCGGGTGTATTCAAATTATGTCCTTATTTGCTCAAAGTCTTTGAGGTACGCAGCCCAGTCTAGATCAGTAATCGGATTCGATCGATTCCACATCCGGCAGCAGCGGGGCCAAGTCCGGCAGCTCGTCCAGCGACTCGATGCCCAGCTGCTCCAGCAGCAGATCGGTGGTCTCGTACAGGTGGGCGCCGCCTGGCCCGGCGGCGGATGTTTCTTCCTCCCCCTCGGCTGCCACCTCGACCTGGCGGATCAGGCCGCGCAGGGCCAGAGTCCGCATCACGCCATCGCAGTTCACCCCGCGCACCGCCGCGACCTGGGAGCGGGTCACCGGCTGACGATAGGCCACCACAGCCAGGGTTTCCAATGCTGCCCGCGACAGGCGCTGCTGGGCGCCCTGGAGGATCTTCGCCTCCACCACATCCGAGTTCTCGGGCCTGGTGTACAGACGCCACAGCCCCTCGCGCTCCCGCAGGTCGAAGCCGGAGCCACGGGCGTCGAACTCGTCGGCGATCTGGCGCAGCGCATCCTCCACCTGGGAGGCATCAACGCTGCAAGCCTCGGCGAGCTGTTCGGCGGCCACAGGCTCGTCGGAGACCAGCAGCAGGGACTCCACCCGGCTGCGCAGCTGGGACACCGCGGGCAGGTGCAGGTGTTCTTCACTCATGGTCCAGGGCTCTCCTTCTCATAATTTCCGCTTACAGCTGTGCGGGCGCTAATCCCAGTTCGACGCAGCGACGACCTGCGGGTCCACCTCCAGTCCGGTCCAGGCGACGAGCATCTCCGCCAGCGGCGTGGGCTGCTCTACCCCGATCGCGCGGGCCTTGTACAGCTCCAGCAGAGCGAGGAAGCGGCCCACCACCACGATGGACTCCTCCGCGTCGCTAATCAGCGAGTCGAAGTTCACCCACTTATTCTCCCCGGCGATCTTCAACGTGTTGAGGATCTTGCCGGCCTGCTTCGGCACCGAGACCGCCGGCGCGTGGACGTGGCCGGTCTGCACCCCATCCGGGCGGGGGCGGAAGACATGAGCGGCCAGCTCCGCGAAGCTCTCCTTCGTGTGCTTGAGCTCCACCGGTGGCAGCAGGTTGGCGTAGCGGTCCTCCAACGAAAGTGCCACGGGGTAGCTGCGGGCCGCGCCCCGCTGCCACTCGGCAAAGAGGTCTGCGACTTGCTTATAGGCCTTGTACTGCAGGAGGCGGGCGAACAGGAGGTCGCGGGACTCCAGCAGCTCCAGGTCGGCCTCGTCGTCGACCTCGCCGCGGGGAACCAGGCGGGCGGCCTTCAGATCCAGCAACGTGGATGCAACGAGCAGGAACTCGGTGACCTCGTCCAGATCCTCAGCGGACTGGGACAGCCCCCGGGTATAAGCAATGAACTCGTCGGTGACCTCGGCGAGCGCGATCTCGGTGATGTCCAGCTTGTGCGAATGAATCAGCTGGAGCAGCAGGTCGAAGGGGCCGTCGAAGTTCGCGAGCGCGACCCGGAAGCCCGTGAGTTCCGGTTGCTGGGGATCAGTCACGCGAACCTACTTTTCTGCCACCACGCTGACCAGCGCGGGGCGTGGCCTAGTGCTGCTCGGCGACGCGCTGGATGACCTCCGCCGCGAGGTTGCGGTACTGGATCGCACCAGAGGACTTCGGGGCCCAGCTGCTGATCGGCTCGCCGGCCACGGAGGTCTCCGGGAAACGCACGGTGCGGGTGATGACCGAGTCGAAGACCTTATCCCCGAAGGCCTCAACGAGGCGCTCCATGACCTCGCGGGCGTGCAGCGTGCGGCGGTCGAACATGGTCACCAGGATGCCCAGGACCTCGAGCTTGAAGTTGAGGCGGTCGCGCACCTTCTCGACCGTGTCCATCAGCAGCGCGAGGCCGCGCAGGGAGAAGTACTCGGACTCCACCGGGATCATCACGGAATCCGCGCAGGAGAGCGCGTTGACGGTGAGCAGGCCGAGCGAAGGCTGGCAGTCGATGATGATGAAGTCGTAATCCTTCATCACCGGGCGCAGGGCTCGAGCGAGCGCCTGTTCGCGGCCGACCTCGTTGACGAGCTGGATCTCCGCGGCGGAGAGGTCGATATTCGCGGGCACCAGGTCGAGGTTCTCGACGCCGCTGGGCAGGATGGCGTCGAAAATGGAGGAGGAATTGTCGACGAGGAGGTTGTGGACGGTGACGTCCAGCTCCTCGTGGCTGATCCCCAGGCCGGCAGACAGCGCGCCCTGCGGGTCGAGGTCGACGAGGAGGACCTTGCGGCCGAACTCCGCAAGTGCGGCGCCCATGTTGATCGTCGAGGTGGTCTTGCCGACCCCACCCTTCTGATTACACATGGCGATGATGGTCGCAGGCCCATGAGAGGACAGCGGCTCCGGGTCCGGCAGCGGGCGCATGGGGCGCCCCGTGAGCCCGAGTTCTTCCTCGGGCTTATCGAAAAGCGCGTCGGAGCTCTGCACTGTCAAGCCCTCTCCCTTGTCTAACGGTCATTTCAGAGCGCGGTTGGCGCTCCCACTACACATAGATTACGCGTAGATTACGCCGGTGCAATTCCCTCTACCCCATTTTCCGCAGGCTTTTCGAGCGGTTCAGCTGAGTCAAAAGCCGAGGTTGATACTAGGCAAGGCTTAAGCCTTGAAAGGTCTCTAGTTCGAGCGCGGGTGGCTCTCCGACCACGCCTCCCGCAGGTGGTCCGGGCTCACCTTCGTATAGATCTGCGTGGTCACCACATTGCTGTGGCCGAGCAGCTCCTGCACCACGCGGATATCCGCCCCGCCCTCCAACAGGTGCGTGGCGAAAGAGTGCCGGAAGCTGTGCGGGCTGACCCCGGCCACCCCAGCCTTCTCGCTGACCGAGGAGACCATGTTGAACGCCGACTGCCGCCCCATCCGCCCGCCATTGCGGTTCAGAAACAGCGCCGCCGAACCCTTCTTGTTGAACGCCGGGCGGACCCGCACCAGGTAGTGCTGCAGCGCATCCAGCGCCGGATCCCCCACCGGGACGACCCGCTCCTTCGAGCCCTTGCCCCGGACGATGATGAGCTTCTCGGTCGGATCAACATCATCCACGTCCAGCCCCAGCAGCTCGCTGACGCGCGCGCCGGTGGAGTACAGCATCTCCAGCAACGCGCGGTCGCGGATCTGAATGAGGGAGGCCGCGTCGTCGTTCGGGCAGGATTCCAGGATCGCGGTCACCTCGGCGATACTGAGCGCCTTCGGGATGCTCGCCGCCTGCCCGGGGCGCGCGACGTCGTCTGCGACGTCCCCTTCGGTGACCCCCTCGCCAGTCAGGAAGCGGTGGAAGTTACGCACCGCCGCGAGGATTCGCGCGCGTGTAGATGCCGCGAGCCCCTCCCCTTTGGCCAGTGAGGCCATGAATGCCTCGATATCCCCCGTGTTCAGCGTTGTCACGCCGCGCTCGCCCAACCACGCCAGATAGCGGTCCGTATCCCGACGGTAACTATCCAGCGTATTGCGGGAGAGGTTCCGCTCCAGGCGGAGGTGCCGCAGCCACCGTTCCCGGTGCTGCAGGTTCGCCTCCTGCGCGTCCGCCGTCACTGACGCCGCCTGCGCCTAGTTCTTACCGACGGTGGCGGCCTTGGCGTTGGTCGCCGCGCCGTAGTGGCCGGCGTCTCCGTCAGCCTGTTCCTTCAGCGCTCGCACCACGGTGATGCGGCCCGCGCTGCGCTGGACGTTGTCCACCGTGGACAGCTTCTCGGCATAAGCCCGCTCGTTGCGCACAATGCCCAGCGCGGCCTTCTTATCCGCACTGCCGGACTCACCCACCAGCACCGCGCCCGGCATCTGGCTGTCCATGCCAGCCGCAAATTCCGCGATGAACTGCGCGCCATAGCCCGACTCATCGGCAGTCACGCCCTTGTTGGTCACGATGAGCGCCAGATCCAGCCCCTCGTCGCCGAGATCGGTGGGCTTCTTCAGTACCCCGTTCTTCTCCAGCGCGCCAAAGACGACGGCCCGATCCGAGGCGCTCGCGGTTCCTCCGCCGCTGTTACCCTCACGACGGTTCCCGCGGTCCTCCTCGCGGCCCTCGCCGCGGTCGCGGTTCTGCTCGCCCTCCGCAGACTTCTCGATCTTCGGCAGCTTCGAGCTCAGCGCAGCACCCAGCAGCTGGCCGGTGTGCATGCCGGGGCTAAGCACTTCCTCGCTGAGCTGGGCACCCGCGGGCAGGCTGTTGGCTGCCACGGACTTCAGCTTGTCGCCCTTCTCCGGGTTCAGCATCTCCTCGGTAACCGGCAGCGGGGCCACCTCCGCGCCCGCCTTGTCCACCAGCCAGCGCAGTCGGTCCACGGTCTCGCGGTCGGCGTCCGGGAAGGAGATCAGCGCGACCTTCTTGCCCTCCAACTCACCGGCCACAGCCTTGGCGGCCAGCCCGGCGACGACGTCGTCCGAAGCCTGGGCGTCACGGTCCGCGGCATCGGCGTCCTCGCGAGCAGCGGTGAGCTCCTGGGCGCTCGTCCCAGCGCCACCGCCGGCACCCGGAACGTTCGGGGCCAGCACGTAGACCCCGCCCAGCACGCCGAGGGCAATGCCGAAGCCGAGGCCGGCAATCGTTCCAGACTTACTCACGAGCGACTCCCCTAGTTCTTAAATAGGCCCTGCACGCTGAGCGCGAGGTTATTCCACGAATCGATCAGGTTGTCCACGAACCCAGCATCGCCGGAGAAGCCCGCGATGAGGATGATCACCAGGATCGCGACCAGCACGCCGATCAGCGCCCACAGCCAACCGGAACCGGACTTGGAGACGCGGTAGAGCTCGGCGATGGAGCTAGCGTCCACGAACTTCGGGCCAACGCGCAGCCGAGCCAGCAGGGCGGACGGAGTGTCCTGGGATTCCGTCTCGGAGAAGACGCGCTCCAGGTCCCACTTCTCGCCCAGGTGAACCACCATGGACGCGCCGTGGTAGTCAGCCAGCAGCAACGCCAGGTCCGTCGGGTTCTTTGTCGCCGCCGGGAAGGTCATCGCGCCGACGCCGAGGTCCTGGATGCGCTCCAGGCCCTGCGCGTAGCCGTCCGCCTCCGCGGGAAGGACGACGGTCGCTCCGGAACGCAGCGACTCGGAACCGATGTTCTCCGGGTTACCGACGATGACGGCCGGGCGGTACCCCAGTTCCAGCAGATCATCGGCGGCGGACTCGATAGCGATGATGATCGGGTCGTACTCGCGCAGGAAGAAGCGCAGGTCGCGCAGCTCGTCCTTCAAATCAGGCAGCGGGCTAATGACCATGACCTTACGGTCCACCATGTCCACGTCCACGTCCGGGATGCCCAGGCCGTCGATCAGCAGCGGGGACTCGGTGCGAGCCAGCTCGGCAGTGTTGCCGGCCAGGGCGTCGAGGTGATCGCCGAGGGCCGAGCGGGCGTCGTCGAAGCGCTGCATCGACTCGTCCAGCTCGAGGGGCGCGCCGCTGCCGAGGGAGCGGTCGCCGTAGTAAAGGTGCCCACCCTCCAGGCGCCCCTTCTTTCCGTTCTTGACCTTCTCGGTGATCTCCGGATCCACGTTCTCCACGAGCTGGATGCCGGCATCGAGCAGCATCTGCGGGCCGAAGTTCGGCACCTGCCCCGTGGTGAACTGGGCGGTATTGACCACCCCGGCCACGCCGGCGTCAATGAAACGCTGCGCGGTGGCGCGGTTAATATCCGGAGCAGAAATGACGACGATATCCCCCTCGGAGATCTTCGTCTTAGACCAAGCTTTGGGGCCGGTGAGGTTCCGGGTAGCCCCGGTAATGCCAGGTTTTTCTGATCGGGAAAACATCATGCGTACCATTTTGCTGCTTAACCGCTGGATCCTCGGTTAGGCGCGCCGATGTTTTAGTGCTTCTTCGCCTCCACGGCCATCGCCATGAGCTCCTCAGCGTGGGCCCGGCCCGTATCGGACTCCAGGCCCGCGAGCATGCGGGCGAGCTCCGCCACCCGCTCCTCCTCGCTCAGTGTGCGCACGCTCGAGGAGACAGTCGTGGAGCTGGCGGTCTTATCCACGTAGATGTGAGCGTCCGCGAAAGCAGCGACCTGTGGCAGGTGCGTCACCACGATCACCTGGTTTTCTCGGGCAAGCGCGGCCAGACGGCGGCCGATCTCCACCGCAGCCTTGCCGCCCACGCCCGCATCGACCTCGTCGAAGACCATCGTCCGCCCGCTGCTGGCCAGGATCACCTCGATGGCGAGCATGATGCGGGAAAGCTCACCGCCGGACGCACTGGAGCCCAGCGCGGTGCGGTGTCCACCCTGAACCAGCTGGAACTCGCACTCGTCGAGACCCTGCGGGTTCGGATCCACCCGCTTGAGGTCCACCTCAACGCTGGCGTGCATGTGCAGCCCCGAGATCTCCTCGGTGACCGCCTTGCCGAATTCCTTGGCCGCCTTCTCACGCGCCGTGGAGAGTTTGCGGCCAACCTTCAGCATCGCGGCTTCCTTCTCCGAGACCTGCTTGGCGAGCTCCGCCAGCGCATCGTCGGAGACGTCGAGCGTGGCGAGCTTCTCGCGAGCCTCGTCGCGCCAGGCGATCGCGCCGTCCACGTCCACCGCGAAACGGCGCAGCTGGCGAAGTTCCTGCTGGCGCTCCAGCAGCTCCTCCAGCTCCTCTGGGTCAGGGATGTCCATCAGCTCTTGGCCCAGGTCCAGTGCGATATCCGAGAGCAAGGAGCTGACCTCCCCGATGCGCTCGGCAAGCTCCGCCAACTTCGCGTCGCCGCCCTGCAGCTCAGACTGTGCCTGACCGAGCAGATCATTGGCTCCGCTGGACAGCTCCCCCTCACCGAGCTCCTCGCCGCCGTCGATGAAGGCGGTAGCGCGCTGCAGGGCGGAACGGACGTCGCTGGCGTCCTGCAGGCGAGAGATGCGGGACTTGAGGAACTCGTCCTCACCCGGCTCCGGGTCGATCTCGTCGATGACCTCCAGGGCGCGTTGCAGGGTCTCGGCCTCCAGGGCCAGCTCCCGGCGATCCTTCGTGCGGGTTTCCAGCTCCCTCGCCGCAGCCATCCACTCCCGTCGCAGCGCGGCGAACTCGGCCGCCTGTCCCGTCAGCCCGGCGAATTCATCGATCGCGGCCAGCTGCTTCGTGGAATCTTTGAGACGCAGCTGGTCGTTCTGCCCGTGGATGGTGATGACCTCCGCGGCGAACTGCCCCAGCACGCCCGCGGCAACAGTCTTCCCAGCCAGGTGCGCCCGAGAACGCCCGGACGCGGACACCGTCCGGGAGGCAATGTACTCCCCCTCGTCGGAGAAGCCTCCGAACTCCGAGACGATCTCCTCGACGCGTTCCTGAACTGCCGGGTCGTCGTGGGAAAAGACCCCCTCGACGCTGGCCCGCTCCGAACCAGCGCGCACCTTCGAGGCATCCGCCCGGTGGCCGGAGAGCAGACGCAGGCTGCTGACCACCATCGTTTTGCCGGCACCCGTTTCACCGGTGACGACAGTCAGTCCGCTGGCGAACTCGGCGGTGGCTTCTTCGATCACACCGAGGTTGGTGATGTGTAGGTCGTGGAGCATTCCAGAAAAGTCGCTTCTTGAGGTCTTGGGGACTCCCGGTCGTCGGGGTGAGTGGACTAGTGGCGTGGGCCGCGCCAACCGGTGATCGGCAGGCGGAACTTGTGCACCAGGCGGTCCGTGAACGGTGCCTGATCCAGGCGCACCCAGCGCACGGACTGCGGGCCACGGCGGACCTCCACGCGCGCCCCCGGCGGCATGTGGATCTGGCGGAAGCCATCCATCACCGCAGTAGCCGGCGAGGTCTCCGGGTTCGTCTCCACGGCGACGGAGGAATTCGGGGACACCACCAGCGGGCGGGAGAACAGCGTGTGGGCATTAGACGGGACGACCAGGATGGCGTCCAGCTCGGGCCACAGCACCGGGCCACCGGCGGAGAACGCGTAAGCGGTCGAGCCCGTCGGCGTCGATACCAGGACACCGTCGCAGCCGAAGGAGGACACCGGGCGTTCGTCGACCTCGAGGATCGAGTCGAGCACGCCCTGGCGGTTCAGGTTCTCCACCGAGCACTCGTTGAGCGCCCAGCCGGTGCCGAGCACGCGGCCGTCCATATCGCGAACGGTGATCGACAGGGTCATGCGATCTTCCACGCGGTAGTCGTGGGCGATGACGCGCTCGATGGCCTCGGCGAGGGACTCCTGCTCCCACTCCGCAAGGAAGCCGATGTGACCCATGTTGATGCCCAGTACGGGCACGTCCGCGGAGTGCGCGATGTCGGCGGCGCGAAGGAAGGTGCCATCGCCGCCCAGGACGAGCACCATCTCCACGCCCTGCGCTGCCTCGCGGGTATGTCCGAAGCGTGGGAAGCGCCCCAGGATCTCGTGGCGGGCCACGGGAGCAGGATCGGCGGTTGCCATCACGCGGACCTTGATGCCGCCCTTGTGTAGTTGGGACGCCGCTTCGGCGGCCATGCCCAGGTTCTCGTGCACCCCGGTATGGGCAACGAGCAGCACCTCGCGATGCTTCCCCTCACCAGGCGACTGGTTCTCGGCCTCCTGCGTGGGGGCCTCGTTGGCAGCCGTCACTGTGGTCCCTCCTTCACCGCCGTGGACACCATGGCCTCAAGTGTATCCATCGTTGGCGCCTGCTTTCCCCCATCTTTGGAAAGCCAGAGGAAATACTCAACGTTCCCGCTGGGACCGGGAAGCGGCGAGGCAACGACAGCCTTCGTTGATAGACCATACTTCAAAGCCTCCCGCGCCACGTCGAGGGTCACCTCCGCCCGCAGTTCCGGGGAGCGCACGACCCCGCCGGAGCCCAGCCGGTCCTTGCCCACCTCGAACTGTGGCTTGACCATGGGCAGGAGGTCAGCGCCCTCGGCCATGCACTCGGCGATGGCGGGTAGGACCAACTTAATGGAGATGAAGGAGAGGTCCCCGACCATGACGTCCGCGGGGCCACCGATCGCTTCCGGGGTTAGCGTGCGGACGTTGGTGCGGTCCATCACGGTGACGCGGGGGTCGTTCTGCAGGCGCCAGATTAGCTGCCCGTAACCGACGTCCACCGCGAGCACTTCGCTGGCACCGCGGTCCAGGGCGACGTCCGTAAAACCACCGGTCGAGGCGCCGGCGTCGAGGACTCGCTTGCCCTCCAGGCTCAGCCCCTGCGGTTCGAAGGAGGCCAGTGCGCCGAGGAGCTTGTGCGCCCCGCGGGAGGCCCAGTGGTCCTCCTCCGAATCCGCGACCCGGATGGAGACCTCAGCGTTCACGCCGGTCGCGGGTTTCTGGGCGAGCATGCCGTTGACCTGCACGCGGCCTTCCTTGATCATCTTCTGCGCCTGTTCGCGGGAGCGCGCGATCTTGCGGCGCACGAGTTCCGCGTCGAGGCGTTGAAGCCGCTGACCTTTTTTCGCCACCTGTGTGCTTTCCTTCTTCTTCCGGTGCTGGGTTCGACGGTGCTGGTTATTTTCCGCATCCTTTGAGGACGCTGACACCGGAGGTTTAGCCCTGCCCGAGGGCCTTGCTGATGAGGCTGTGGGCTTGTTCCAGCATCTCGGCCTCCTCGGTGCCCTCCAGCCGCTGGCTGAGCAGCTCGTCGATATTCTCGGCGAGGTGATCGGCCTGTGCCTCCGGTAAGTTCGGTGTTGGCCCGCCTGCCTGGGCGGGCATGTGGCTGCCTGGTGTTGGTGCCGATCCTGGTGTGGGCTGGGGGTGCTGCATAGTGCTGTAGTTTAGTCCCGCCATGCTGCGATGGCGTCGGCGGCCTGTGGATCACTTCCGATAATCCGGAGCTGATCTCGGGTGCTCCCGGCGTCCAGCAGCTCCCAGGCGAGCGGGGCGGCTGCAGCGAGTGCTGCCGCAGCGGTGAGCTGCTCGGGGGTGGCGAAGCCTGTGGCTGTGTACCGTCCGTCAGCTGGGTTTTCGCCGGCGGTGATGGTGATCGTGTGCGGCTCGGTGACCTCTGCCGTCCAACCGCCGAGCTCCTCGCTGAGATTGGCGCGGATGTGGGTCGGCCGGTGCTCGGTGTGGATCACGTCCCAATGGGTGGAGACCCCGGTGAGCACCATCAGGGTGTCCATCTCGGCGGCACGCCCACCGGCGATGTCGGTGTCCAGGCGGTCGCCGACGACCAGTGGCGCGCTGGCCCCCGCCTTGCGGGCTGCAACGTGGAACATCGCGGGCTGCGGCTTGCCTGCGCTCAAGGGTTGCACTCCGGTGGCGCTGACGACAGCGGCCACCATAGACCCGTTCCCAACGAGGAAGCCGCGCGACGAGGGCAGCGTCGTATCCAGGTTGCTGGCGATGTAGCGAGCGCCGCGGGTGATCGCGAGCGTGGCCTCGGAAAGCCGAGCCCAGTTGTTCTCCGGGCTGTGGCCCTGTAGCACCACGTCGGGCGCGTCATCGGCGGAGTCCGTGAGTTCGAACCCTGCCTCCTGGGTGAGATCGCGGAGGCTTTGGCTGCCCACCACGAGCGCCTTGAGGGGGCCTGCGCCGGGGCGTTCCTGCGCCATTGTTTCGGCGGCCAGAGTTGCTGCGGCCTGAGCGGAGGTCAAGACCTCGGAGGGGATTGCACTGATGCCGAGGCTGCCCAGGTGCTCCACGACCTCCACAGGACTGCGCGAGGCGTTATTAGTCACGAAGACTCTGCCCCGGTCAGCAATGCCCTCGACGGCGCCGGGGATCAGCTTATCCCCGGCAAAGATGGTGCCGTCGAGGTCGAGAAGGAGGGTGTCGTAGCGGTTGAGCAGCTCAAGCATGGCTACTTATCCTCGCTGCTCTCCGCGCCGGAATCTTGGTTATTGCTTTCGCCGGTATCTTCAGTATTCTTCTCGCTGGTCCCCTCGTTGAGCTCCGCGATGCGCTTTTCAGCGTCGAGGACCTCTTCGGTATCCAACTCGTTGGCGTTGGTGAACCACTGGATGGCATCGGCCGTGCGCCCGGCCTGCGCGAGTGCGTCGGCGTAAGCGTAGGTCACGCGCAGCTTGGTGACGTCTGGAGCGTCGGCAGCGTCGAGCTCCTCCTCGAGGGCGACGATGGCCTCTTCGTGACGGTCAAGGTCCTGGTAAGCACCGGCCACGACCATGGCGAGCTCAACGCGGGTCTCCGGGTCGAGCTCCTCGGGGCGGTACTCGCCGGCCACTCCCAGCGCCTTCTCCGGTCGTCCGAGCGCGCGCTCAGCGTCAGCAAGCACGGCGATCAAACCTGGACCGCCCTGCATTCGACGGGCAGCGCGCAGCTCTGAGATGGCTTCCTTCCACTCCCCAGCGTGGTAGGCGGCAATGCCGTTGGTTTCGCGGGCTACGGCCACGCGGCCGGCACGGTCCTTGGCGGCACGCGCGTGCTCGAGGGCCTTTTCGGTGTTCTCGTCGAGAAGGGTAGCGGCCATGATGAGGTGCTTGGCGACCATGTCCGCGTTATCACGAGACAGGCTGCGCAGCTCCTGGCGCACCTGTGGATCGAGGTCCTTCGGATCCACGCCCTCCGGGATGCGCGGCTCCCTCATGCGGGCATTGATGCGCTCCTCGCGGTAGCCAGAGCGCTGAGGCCCCGACTGACGTGCTCGGTTCGCCTGGCCACCACGGTTCCTGAAGTTCCCGCCACGCCGGTCGCCACCGTTGCGACGATCCCCGTCGAACTTCTTGCCCCCACCGTACGGGCGACCGCCGCCCCGACGGCCGCGTGGCTGGTCGCCGTCACGGTCGTTGTAACGCCCATCACGACGGTCATCGCGGCCCCGGTAGCGGTTATCCCGGCGGTCGTCGAGGTCGAAGTTACGGCCGCGGTCGTGGCCTCGACGGTCGTCGCGGTCCCGGTAGCGGTTACCTCCGCGGCGCTCCCCGCGGTCGAAGTCGCGGTCACGGTTGTTTCCGCGACGGTTGTCGTCGGAGTTACGGTGCCTGCGGGGCTTGAAGTTTCCGCCTCGCTTGCTGCGGGGACGGTGACCTCGATCGCCGCGGCTTTGGTATTCCGACATTGAACCCTTCTTTCACAGACTCTGTGGACTGCTCACACGATATCACCCCGGGTGGACGGGGCTTTTAGGCAATAAAAAAGTGGTGGTGCGACGAGCTGTCGATCATCACCCGTACAAAACGGGAACAACCAACAACACGTCGCACCACCACTATGAAAGTTTAATGCCGGCGGCGTCTTACTCTCCCACACCCTCCCAGGTGCAGTACCATCAGCGCAGGTAGGCTTAGCTTCCGGGTTCGGAAAGGGACCGGGCGTGACCCCACCGCAAAAACCACCGACAAACACAACAGAACAACACACACCCAACCACCACATGGTGCTGGTGTGCCGTGTCATTCCAGACACTGCATAACAGACGCGAATAACAATCCCTCGCACACGTTCACCATTGTGTGTGCTTCACACAACCAACCAAAAGGTTATTGTGTGGTTTGTTACACTTCGGCCAATTAGTACCAGTCACCTCCACACCTCACAGTGCTTCCAGATCTGGCCTATCAACCCCATCATCTCTAGGGAACCTCAAAAGAAACCTCATCTCGAAACAGGCTTCCCGCTTAGATGCTTTCAGCGGTTATCCCTCCCATACGTAGCCAACCAGCCATGCCACGGGCGTGACAACTGGCGCACCAGAGGTATGTCCAACCCGGTCCTCTCGTACTAGGGTCAGCCTTTCTCAAGTTTCAACGCGCGCGGCGGATAGAGACCGAACTGTCTCACGACGTTCT